>NZ_JBHSQK010000019.1:0-172 GCF_042658055.1 Pseudonocardia lutea | reverse complement strand
GCGCCCCCCCCCCCCGCCGCCGTCCCGGCGGTGGGCGACCCGCCCGCCGGAGCCCCGGCGGCAGGTGACCCGGCGGCCGCGGTGCCGGCGGTGGGCGACTCGGCTGGAGCGGCGCCCGTGGACACTGCTCCTGCGGCGGGCGCGGCGGGAGCCGACCCGGCGGCCGGACCCG
>NZ_JBHSQK010000018.1:0-183983 GCF_042658055.1 Pseudonocardia lutea | reverse complement strand
GGGGTCCGCGGCGGCGACGGGTGCGGCCGGCGACCCGGCCGGACCGGGCACGGCCGCCTCGAGCGCCGGCCTGCCGACCAACACGGCGACGGCGGCGCGCAGGGCGGCCACCACGGCGACGCGGCGGTGCGCCCGGGGCCGGACGGGACGCGGTGACCCGCCCGGCCCCGTGGTCCCGGTGAGGCTCGTCGGTCCGGTGAGGCTCGTCGGTCCGGCGAGACTCAGCGGCCCCGCAGAGCTCGTCGCCCCGGGGTCGGCCGGGTCGGGCTCCACCCGGCCGTACTCGCGGGCCAGGCCGGCGGCGAGGTCCTCGGCGGAGGGCCGGTCGGCGGGGTCCTCGGCCGCCGCGCGGGCCAGGAGCGCCGCGGCTCCGGCGGGGAGCGCAGGGCCGGGCGGGGTCCGACCCCACCACGTCGCACCGCGGGGCAGGCAGCTCCGGAGCAGCCGGCCGAGCCGGGCGACGTCCCCGGCCGCACGGTCGGCGAAGGCCGGAGTGCCGTGGGTCGCCTCCGGCGGCCGGTGGATCCGCCCGAGCAGGTGCGCCTCCCCGGCCCGGTCGAACCGCACGACCGACGCGTCCACCGCGCCGTGCGCCACCCCGTGGGCGTGCAGGTAGGCCAGCGCCTCGGCGAGCCGGGTGCCCGTGGCCAGCAGCGCGGGCACCGACAGGGCGCGCCGGGCGACGGGGTCGGCGAGCGACGGCCCGTCGACGAACTGCGTCACGAGGTAGTGCCGGTCGCCGCAGGTGCCGATGTCGTACAGGGCCGCCAGGCCGGGATGGTGCAGGCCGGCGACGGCGGGCCCGGTCACGGAGCCCTCCCGGTCCAGGAGCTCGACGACGACGGGGCGGCACAGGATCTCGTCCCACGCCCGGTAGAGGTGGCGGTCCGCGCCGGAGCCCAGCCGGGCGTCCAGCCGGTAGCGCTCCGGCAGGCCGACCGGCCGCTCCGGTCCTCCCGCAGGCGGCACGACGCCGCCGCCGCTCGTCGCCACGCGTACCCCCCGTCGGCACCGGCCCCGTGTGGTGGACGTACCGGTCGCGGTCCCGGGCGCCGTGCCGACCCGTGCCGGACGGCGCCCCCCGTCCGCTCCCGCGTACCCGATGTCCCCCGGACTACCCCACCCCGGCCGCTCCCACCCCGACCGTCCAACCTCCCCGACCGGACGGGCCGGGGGCAGGGCCGAAGGTCACCGGCGGCGCCCCTGGCCGGGCACCGCCCCGCGCGGCGCACCGCCGCGGTTCGACCCACCGTTCGTCCGGGTCGTCCGGCCCTGGTGGGCGGGGTGCCGGGCGGGCACGCTCGCCGGGCCGCCGAGCACCACTGGAGGTGCCCCATGCCGTCCGCTCCGCACTCCGCGCCCCTCCCGGGCGGCGGCCCGCCGCGCCGGGGCCACCGGCACACGACCAGCTGCTACTGGGACGTCCTCGCCTGCGGCTGGTGCTGCCCGCCCACGGGCGGCGCTCCGGTGGCGGCGCCGTCCGCGGTCGACGCCGTCGGGGCGCCCGAGCCCGCCGCGCCCGTCGCCGGCGCGGCTCCGGTCTGAGGCACGCGCACGCGGCCGGCGGCATGCTGGCGGGCCCCGGTGTCGTCGCCGGGTGAGGACGCCGTGCGGACCCTGGCGGAGCGGGTGCGGGAGCTCGTCGTCCTGACCGACGAGTACCGCCGGGCCCTGGCCCAGGCCGCCGGCCTGGGCCAGAACGAGGCCATGACCCTGGGCGAGCTGCTGCACCGCGGCCCGTTGCCGCCCTCGGCCCTCGCGCGCCGCCTGGGTATCGCCTCGGCCAGCGTGACCTCCCTGCTGGACCGCCTGACCGTGGCCGGCTACGTGCAGCGCGAGCCCCACCCGGCGGACCGGCGCAGCGTGCTGGTCGTGCTCACCGCCGGGGGCCGGGCCACGATCACGGCCCTGTCCGACCTGTTCACCGACGACGTCGAGCAGGCCGTGCGGTCGGCGGGGTTCCAGCACGTCGCCGAGTTCGCCGACGCGCTGGCGCGGATGGTCCCCGCGCTGCGCGCCCGTGCGGCGGACCGCGCGGCCCTGCAGGGGGAGCTCGACCGCCGGGTCCGGGGCGGGGAGCGGCGATAGGCCCGTGCCCGCGCGGCGCCACCCCGCCCCGACCCGGGGCGGGGTGGATGCCGGGTCGCTCCGTCGCGCCGCTCAGGCGCGCGCCACCGGCACGCCGGCCCCCGGGTCGACCCGCGCCGGCTCGCCCTTGCCCGGGCGCACCTCGAAGTCGAAGATCTCCGTCGGGAGGTAGACCGTCGAGCACGAGTTCGGGATGTCGACCACCCCGGACAGCCGGCCCTCGATCGGCGCCGCGCCCAGGATCATGTACGCCTGGATGTCGGAGTAGCCGAACTTCTGCAGGTAGTCGATCGCGTGCAGGCAGGCCCGCTGGTAGGACAGGTGCGAGTCGAGGTAGCGCTGCTCGCCGCCCAGGGTCACCGAGGTGCCGGAGAAGGCCAGCCACTCGCTGTACTGCGGGTCCGTGCGGCCGGGCATGAACAGGGCGTTCTCGGACACGCCGAAGGTGTCCATCCCGCCCTTGATCACGTCGACGCCCAGGTCCATGAACCCGCCCATCTCGATGGCGCCGCAGAAGGTGATCTCGCCGTCGCCCTGGGAGAAGTGCAGGTCGCCCATGGACAGGTTGGCGCCCTCGACGAACACCGGGTAGAAGATCCGCGAGCCCTTGGTCAGGTTCTTGATGTCCTGGTTGCCGCCGTTCTCCCGCGGCGGGGCGGTGCGGGCGGCCTCGCGGGCGACGCGGTCGAAGTCGTCGCCGTCGAGCGCGCCGAGGATCGCGGAGTCCGGGTTGGGCGGCAGGGCGAGCGGCGGTACGCGGTCCGGGTCGGTGTCGATCAGGGCCTGCTCCCGGGCGTTCCACTTGCGGAGCAGGTCGTGCGACGGGGCCGTGCCCATCAGGCCGGGGTGCACGATGCCCACGAAGGACACGCCCGGGACGTGCCGCGAAGTGGCCACGCCGCCGCGGAAGTCCCAGATCACCTTGTAGGCGTCGGGGAACTGCTCGGTGAGGAAGCCGCCGCCGTTGCGGGTGGCGAACACGCCGGTGTAGCCCCAGCCCTGCCCGGCGAGCGGGCCGGAGTCCTCCTGCGGGATGGGGCCGACGTCGAGGATGTCGACGATGAGCAGGTCGCCGGGTTCGGCGCCCTCGACGGAGATCGGGCCGCTGAGCACGTGCACGCTCGGCAGCGGGGCGTTGAGGATGTCGTCGGCGGAGTCGTCGTTGTGGATCGCCCCGTCGAACCACTCCCGGCAGTGGACCCGGAAGGTGTCGCCCGGCCTGACCCGCACCAGCGCGGGGATGTCCGGGTGCCAGCGGTTGTGGCCGACGATCCGCTGCTCGGTGAACTTCTTCATCGAGTCCAGGGGGAAGACGACCTCGGGCATGGTGGTACCTCGATTCGTGTGCCGGCAGTGCGTGTGGGATCAGGTGCCGACGGCCGCGCCGCGGTCCTGCGGCGTGCGCTCGGTCGGCGGGGTGGTGTCCGCGCTCGGGCGGGTCAGGCGCGGGTAGAGCAGGCCGAAGACGACGACGCCGAAGATCGCGAGCCCGAGGGCCGTCCATCCGGGCGCGAGTCCCCACCAGCCGTTGAGCAGCACGAACGCCGGGATCGCCCCGGTCACCCAGCCCTGGATGGCGGCGACGGCACCGGTGTAGCGCCCGACCCGCCCGACCTCGCGACCCAGGAGCACGAAGAACAGCGCCCACAGGAAGGCCCAGTAGAGCCAGATGACGCCGAAGACGGGGTCGCCGAGCCTGACGAAGTTCAGCACCGAGTAGCCCACGGCGCAGATCGCCACGAACAGCGAGAAGTAGCCGAGGCCGGTGCCGTCGAGCTTGCCCCACAGGTTGCACGCCACGTAGAGGTAGGTGAAGCCGAACAGGTACAGGCCCGAGGCGTTGAGCACGATCGTCGGGTCACCCGCGGCGGTGAAGATGAGGAAGGTCGGGGTGAGCACCTGGAGGACGCCGACGAAGAGGTTGAGGGGTGCCGCGGACGTCGCCTCGACCCAGCCGAGCAGCATCGCACCGTTCAGGAAGAGCACCGCTCCGACGTACAGCAGGCCGACGCTGGCCATGGGATCTCCTCTCCGGGCAGGGCGGGCCGCCCCGGTCCGGTCGGTGCTCCCGGCCGGCTCCGCGGGCGGAGGACCGATCGACGGGCAGCCGAGCGTTCCAGTGCGTCCACCGGCCGCATCCGGTCGGAGGACCCGGCGCCGGCGGGACGTTCGTCCCTGGGCCGCCCGTCCGGCACCCGTCCGCGACGGCGAACTCCTTCGCGAAGGGGGCGGCCGCGCGCGGACGGGCCAGCCGGGGTGCGCCGGCCGTCCCGACCGCCTGCCCGGGGCGGTTGGAGCGGAGTTGGAGCCCGTTGCTGCACGGTCGGTCCGGGTGGAGGCGCCGCCCACGGGACCGGAGGTGCTCGAGGTGGACACGACGGACACGACCGCGGACGGCGTGCTGGTGGTCGGGGCGGGGCCGGTGGGCCTGACGACGGCCTGCCAGCTGGCCCGGCTCGGTGTGCGGGTGCGGGTCGTCGAGGCCCTGGAGCGCCCGACCACCGAGTCCCGGGCCGTGGGGGTGCACGCCCGCAGCCTGGAGATGCTCGCGGCGCTGGGCGTGCTGCCCCGGCTGGAGTCCCGTGGCCGGCGGATCGGCGCGCTCGAGATGGTCAGCGGTGGGACCGGTCGCACGCGGGCGCGGATGGAGCTCGCCGGCGCGCCCTCCCGGCACCCCTACGTGCTCGACGTCGCGCAGCCCGACACCGAGGCGGTGCTGGCCGACCGCGCCGCCGAGCTCGGGGTCGTGGTCGAGCGCGGCGTCGAGCTGACCGCGCTGACCCAGGACGCCGGGGGCGTCGAGGTCACCCTGCACGGCGACGGCCGGGAGGAGACCGCGCGGACGGGCTGGGTCGTGGGCGCCGACGGCGGCCACAGCACCACCCGCCACCTCGTCGGCACGCACCTGGAGGGCGGCTTCCACGGCCAGCACTTCGCCATGGCCGACGTCGACGTCGACACCGCGTTCAGCCCGGACACCATCCGGATGTTCACCCACCCCGACGGCATGGGGATCCTGTTCCCGCTCGCCGGCACCCGGGCCCGGATCATGTTCTTCGTCGACCCGCCCGGACCCGACGCCGGTGACCCCACCCTGGAGCAGATCCAGGCCCTGGCCGACGCCCGCATGGGCGGCCGGGTCAGGGCGCACGACCCGCGCTGGCTCACCTACTTCGAGGTCCACCACGCCCAGGTCCCGCGCTACCGCCACGGCCGGGTGTTCCTCGCCGGCGACGCCGCGCACGTCCACAGCCCGGCCGGCGCGCAGGGGATGAACACCGGCATCCAGGACGCCGCGAACCTCGCCTGGAAGCTCGCCCTGGTCGCCGGGGGCCGGGCGGGCCAGGAGCTGCTCGACACCTACCACGACGAGCGGCACCCGATCGGGGCCGAGGTGGTCCGCCGGACCACCGAGCTCACGGACGTCGCCACCGCCGCGGGTCCGGAGGCCGCGCTCCGGAACGCCGCCCTGTTCGTCGTCGGGCACGTCCACCGGGCCGGCGAGGCCGTGGCCACGCGGATGGCCGAGCTGACCGTCCACTACCGCGCCAGCGCCCTGTCGGTGCAGCACGGTGCCCACCACCACGCGGCGGCGCGGGCGGGGGACCACGCGCCGGACCCCGGCGGGCTGCGCCGCCCCGACGGGCCACCGGTCGCCGTGGAGGAGCTGCTGGCGCACCCGGGCCTGCTGCTCCTGGCCCGCAGCTCGGGCGACCTCGGCGAGCTCCGGCGGGCGCTCGGGGACCTCGGCACCGTCGTCCGGGTGGTCCGGGAGGCCGCCCCCGCCGAGGAGCCCTGTGTGGTCGATCCCGACGACGCCGTCGGACGCGCCTACGGCCTGGGCACGGAGGGCATGGCACTCGTCCGGCCCGACGGCTACCTCGGGCTGATCGCGGACTCGGGGGACCCGGCGCTGCTGCGGAGCTACCTCGCCGACACCCTCCGCCTCATCGAGCGCTCGGCCGTCTGACCGAGTGCCGACCGAGCGGACGCGCCCGCCGGCCCGGCCGCGCGACGCAGGGCGCGGGACCCCGACCGGGTGGTCCACGCTGGCCGAACGGCCGCCGAGTGGGCAGGGTGGGGCCGTGCCCGCACGCCCACGCCGCGCCCCGGGCGACGCCCGGCGAGCCACTCCGGGCGCCGGGGGCGACCCCGAGCTGCGCCCGATGCTGGCGACGGCCGGCCGCCCGCCCGTCGACCCGGGGTGGGCGGTCGAGTTCAAGTGGGACGGCGTGCGCGCCCTCGTGGTCGTCGAGGACGGGGCGGTGCGGTTCGTCAGCCGCAACGGCAACGACGTCACCGGTGGCTACCCGGAGCTGGTCGCGGCGGTGCCGACGGACCGCGACCTCGTGCTCGACGGGGAGATCGTGGCCCTCGACGCGGGGGGCCGGCCGGACTTCGGGCTGCTGCAGCACCGCATGCACGTGCGCACCCCGCCGCCGGCGTTGCTGGCCTCGGTGCCGGTGGAGCTGTACCTGTTCGACGTGCTGCGGGTCGACGGCGACCGGCTGTTGGGGGAGGGCTACGACGCCCGGCGCGAGCGGCTCGACGGGCTCGGCCCGCAGGAGTGGGAGGGCGTGTCCGTGCCGCCCTCGTTCACCGACGTCACGCCCGCGCAGGCGTTGGAGGTGGCCCGGCAGCACCGGCTGGAGGGGATCGTCGCGAAGCGCCGCACCTCCCGCTACGAGCCGGGCCGGCGCTCGGCGGCCTGGGTGAAGACGGCGCTGTTCCACGCCCAGGAGGTCGTGCTCGGCGGCTGGACCCCCGGCCGCGGCAACCGCGGCTCCACCCTGGGCTCCCTGCTGCTCGGCGCCCGGGACACCGAGGGCCGGCTGCGCTACGTCGGCAACGTCGGCACCGGGTTCACCGAGGCCGCGCTCCGGGCGCTGCTGGAGCGGCTGGCCCCGCTGCGGCGGGCGACCAGCCCGTTCGACGAGACCGTGCCGCGCGACCAGGCCCGCGGGGTCACGTGGATCGAGCCGCACCTGGTCGGCGAGGTCGAGTACCGCACCCTGACCCACGACGGCCGGCTGCGGCACTCGGTGTGGCGGGGCCTGCGCCCGGACCGCGAGCCGGAGGAGGTCGTGCTGCCGGCCCTGTCCGGCGGGAGCACGGCCCCGGCGCCGGCCGCCGTCGCGGAGCGGAGCGCCGCGCCCGCGCCGCCACCGGTCCCGGCGGAGGACGGCGGCCCGGCCGTCGCGGTCACCGCGGACGAGCTCGCCGCCCTGGACCTGCTGGGCCGGGAGGGGACGTGGGAGGTGGGCGGCCGGGAACTGGCCCTCACCGGCCTCGACGAGGTGCTGTTCCCCGGGGACCGGGAGGCGCCGCTGACCCGGCGCGACGTGCTCCGCCACTACGCCGGCGTCGCCCCGTACCTCGTGCCCTACCTGCGGGACCGGCCGGTGAACCTGCACCGCCACCCGGAGGGCGTCGACCGGCCGGGGTCCTGGCAGAAGGAGGTCCCGGCGCACGCGCCGGGGTGGCTGCGGCGGTGGCGCAACCCGGCGGCCGACCCGGGGGAGCCGCGGATCCACGCGGTGATCGACTCGGCCGCGGCGCTGGTCTGGACGGCCGCGTCCGGTGCCCTCGAGCTGCACCCCTGGACCTCCCGGCTGCCCGACGTCCACCGGCCCACCTGGGCGCTCGTCGCCGTCGACCCGGGCCCGGGCAGCACCTTCGCCGACGTGCTCGTGCTGGCCCGGCTCTACCGCACCGCGCTGGACCACCTCGGGGTGCGCGCGGTCCCGAAGGTCACCGGCGGGCGCGGCGTGGAGATCTGGGTGCCGGTCCGGGACGGCTACACCTTCGCCGACACGCGGCAGTGGGTGGAGCGGTTGTCGAGGGCGGTCGGCGGCACGGTGCCCGAGCTGGTCGATCGGGAGTGGTACACGGAGCGCCGCTCCGGGCTGATCCGCCTGGACCACACCCGGAACGCGATCAACCGCACCCTCGTCGCCCCGTTCAGCACCCGCCCCGCCCCCGACGCGCCGGTATCCGTGCCGATCGACTGGGAGGAGCTCGACGACCCCGACCTGCGCCCCGACCGCTGGACCGTGCGGACCCTGCCGGAGCGCCTGGCGCGGCACGGCGACCCGTTGCGCCCGCTCCTCGGGCTGCCGCAGGCACTCCCGCCGCTCTGACCGCGGGCCGGGGGCCCGGCTCGGCGTGCCGCGCGACGCGGAGTCGGCACACGGAGTCGGATTAGTCCCCCGACCGGCGGGTAGCACAGCGGTGTCGCCCACCACGCCACACCGATGCCCCCGGCGACGGGCCTTCACGACAGGCAGGACCGACGTGATCCTCTTCTGCCCGCCCGGCGTCTACCGGGCCCAGTCCGACACCGAGCTGCTCGCCGGCCGGCTGGCCCGCCACGCCGCCGGCCGCGACGTGCTGGACCTCGGCACCGGCACCGGGGCGCTGGCCCTCGCGGCCTGGCGCGAGGGTGCCGCGTCGGTGACCGCCGTCGACCTGTCCCGGCGCTGCGTCGCCGCGACCCGGCTGAACTGCCTGCTGCACGGGGCGCCCGCCCGCGTGCACCGCGGCGACCTCTTCGAACCCGTCGCGACGCGTCGGTTCGGGATGATCGTGGCGAACCCGCCGTACGTGCCGTCCGAGACCTCCGTGCTGCCCCGGCACACCCCCGGCCGCAGCTGGGACGCCGGGCCGGACGGCCGGGCCGTGCTCGACCGGGTCTGCGACGGTGCCGCCGACCACCTCGAGCCCGGCGGCGTGGTGCTGATCGTGCACTCGCAGGTGTGCGGACCGGAGGCGACGGTCGAGCGCCTGGAGCGGACCGGCCTGACGGCGGACGTCGTCGAGCGGGCCCGCATCCCGTTCGGCCCCGTGATGCGCTCCCGGGCGAACCTGCTCGAGAGGCGCGGACTCATCGAGCCGGGCGACCGGCTGGAGGAGCTGGTGGTGGTGGAGGGCCGCCGTGGGTGAGCCCGAGCCCACCCGGGTGATGCTCACGGACGAGGGCCCCGCGCTGATCGCGGGGCCCGTCGAGCTGGAGCTCCCCGACGGCACCCGCGTCCGCTCCGACCGGGCGGTCACGGCGGTGTGCCACTGTCGGCGCAGCAAGCGCTACCCGATCTGCGACGCCAGCCACCGACGCAAGGTGCGGCAGGAAGGACCCGACGCGTGACCCACACCCTCGAACCGAGCTTCCTGCAGCAGACCGCGGCCCCGGAGCTGCCCGCACCGCGCGGCCCGCTCTCCGCCGCCGTGGTGGAGGCCCTGCGCGACGGTCCGCTCCGCCCGGTCGACGCGGCCGGCGCCGACCCCTACGGTGACGACCTCCAGCTCGCCCTGCACTGCCTCTACGAGCTGCACTACCGCGGGTTCGCCGGGGTCGACGCCGAGCGCGAGTGGGACCCGGAGCTGCTCGGGCTGCGCCGCGAGCTGGAACGGGTGTTCCTCGCCGGGCTGCGGGCCGACGTCGAGCCCGGCGGAGACGACCCTGCCGACGTCACCGCCCAGGTCGACGCGCTGCTCGTCGAGCCGGTCGGGCCCGGCGTGCGCGGCCTGTCGCACCACCTGCAGCGCGAGGGCACCCTCGAACAGCTGCGCGAGTACGTGGCGCACCGCTCGATCTACCACCTCAAGGAGGCGGACCCGCAGGCCTGGGCGATCCCGCGGCTGAGCGGCGCGGCGAAGGCCGGGCTGGTCACCGTGGAGCACGACGAGTACGGCTCCGGGCGCCCGGAGCGCATGCACGCGCTGCTCTTCGCCGAGATGATGACCGAGCTCGGGCTGTCCGACGCCTACGGCGCCTACGTCGAGCACGTGCCGGGCGAGACGCTGGCCGAGGTCAACCTGATGTCGCTGTGCGGGCTGCACCGCAGCCTGCGCGGGGCGTCGGTGGGGCAGTTCGCCATGGTCGAGCTGACGTCCTCGCCCGGCTCGGAACGGCTGGTCCGCGGGATGCGCCGGCTCGGCTGCGGCCCGGCCTCGATCCGGTTCTACGACGAGCACGTGGAGGCCGACGCGGTGCACGAGCAGGTCGTGCGGCGCGGTGTGCTCGCCCCGTTGCTGGAGGCGGAGCCGGAGCTGGCCGCCGACGTGGTGTTCGGGATCCGGGCGAGCCTGTACCTGGGCGAGCGGATGGGGGACCGGCTGCTCGGCTGCTGGGACCGCGGGGAGAGCAGCCTGCGGCTGCCGCTGGAGGCTGATCGTCCGTAGGCTTGCGGGACGTGGCCGCCCTGCCTGCCGACGTCTCGATCCTCTCCGTCGACCGCGCCTTCTGGGACGACGGGGCGCTGCTGGCCGAGTGCCTGCGGGAACCGGTGCCGCGGATCCCGCCGCACTTCGGCTACGACGCGCTCGGCTCGCAGCTGTTCGAGGCGATCACCGAGCTGCCCACGTACTACCTGACGCGGGTGGAGCGGACGCTGCTGGAGCGGTACGCCGGGGACATCGCGGCCGCGCTGGACACGCCGCGGCTGGCCGAGCTGGGCAGCGGCAGCGGGAAGAAGACCCGCCTGCTGCTCGACGCGTGCCTGCGCCGCCGGCCCACGACGTACCTGCCCGTGGACGTCAGCCGGGAGATGCTGGAGCACAGCGCCGCGGAGCTCACGGGCGCCCTGCCCGGGCTGGTCATGCGCGGGCTGTGGGGCCGGTACGAGGCGGGGCTCGCGCAGCTGCGGGCGGAGGGCGCGCCGGTCGTCGTCGCCTTCCTGGGCAGCAACGTCGGCAACACCACCCCCGCGGAGCGGGCGGCCCTGTTCGGCGAGGTGGCCGCCGCGCTGCGGCCCGGCGACGGCTTCCTCGTCTCCGCGGACCTGGTGAAGCCGCCCGCGGAGCTGGAGCGCTGCTACAACGACCCGCCGGGGCACGACGCCTTCCGCCGGTTCCGGCTCAACCACCTCAGCCACCTCAACGACCGCTTCGGCGCGGACTTCCGCCTGCAGCGCTACGAGCCCCGCGCCTTCGCCGTCGGCCCGGTCGTCGAGGGGCACCTGCGCGTCCTCGAGGACCACACCGCCGCCCTCCCCGGGATCGGCATGGCGCTGGACCTGCGCCGGGGCGGGTCGATCAACGTGGGGTTCTCGGCGAAGTTCACGCCCGAGGGGCTGGACGCCGAGCTGGCGCCGCACGGGTTCGCCCTGCAGACGGCGTGGGTCGACGACGCGGAGCCGTACGGGATCTTCCTGTACCGCCTCGCCGGCCAGGTCCGGTAGAGCCGGTCAGGTCCAGTAGAGCAGCCGCCCGGCCGGCAGCAGGTCGGCCAGCGCCGCGGTGAACCAGGTGCGCAGCTCGGCCATCTCGGCGGCCGGGTAGACGTACTTGACCGCGCCGAACTTCCCGTGCTTGCGCGAGCGCCGCTCGGGGTCCATCTCCAGCGTGGTGCGCGGGTACCAGCCCTCGAGCACCTCCTTGCTGCCCGGGGTGAACCGGTGGGTGATGCACTCGACGGCGAGGTCGAGCCCGGGCACCCCGGCCAGCTCGGCGGCCGCGTCGGCGAGCAGGGCCGAGTAGCGCTCGCGCCAGCCCTCCACGGGCATGATCGGCGCGAGGGTCAGGCCCACCGGGTAGCCGGCCCGGGCGAGCGCCCCGAGCCCGGCCAGCCGGACGGGCACCGGGTCCGTGCCGCCCTCGAAGCGGCCCGCGACCGCGTCGGCGTTGACCGAGGCACGGATCCGGGTGCGGCCGTGGTGGGGCAGATCGAGCAGCGGCTCGACCGCGCCGAACTTGGTGGTGGCGCGCAGCTGCACCGGGCCGCCGAAGTCGTGGGTGCCCACGTGGGTGATCGCGGCGGCGAGGCTGCCGGTGACGTGCTCGATGCCCAGCGGGTCGGTGTAGCAGGAGGCCTCGAAGGTCGTGCCCTCGTGGCCCCGCGCCTCGGTGCCCGAGGTGACCGCGCCGGCGCCGACGTAGGCGTCCATCCCGGCGAGGATCGTGTCGAGGTCGGCGTAGACCCTGGTCACGGGCGGGCCGCCGAGCGAGCCGGCCAGGTAGCAGTACTGGCAGTGCGCGGGGCAGCCGCGGGCCAGGTCGACGCGCCAGTCGGCGCTGGGCGGGATCGGCTGGAGCTTCCGCGCCGACGGGGGGCTCACCACCACGGCGAGGGTGGACTTGGCCCGCGCGTAGGTGGCGCGCTCGTCCGCGCCGCGCAGGCCGGTGAGCCGGTCGGAGCGGAGGAACTCGACGTCGTCGACGCCGGCGGCCTCGCAGCGGGCGAGGATCTCGGCGGTGTGCGGGAGCTCGGCGGCCGAGCGGGTGACGAGGACGTGCTTCGGCACCCAGAGCCGGGTGCGGGAGGTGGATCGCAGCGGTGTGCTCATCTCGTCGGCGAGAACGCCGGCGGGGAGCCGCGCCGTCCCGTCCGGGACGAGACGTGCGCGACTCCCCGCCTGCGCCAGCCCGCCACCTGGGGCCCAGGGTGTCCTCGGGGGGGCGCAACCCGTGGCGGTGCGGCCGGCGGGTGCGATCATCAGGGCCGGCGGAGGGAGTGACGGGATGCGGGCGTACGGCTTCACGGCGGTGGGCGGGCCGGAGAACGAGAGGTTCCTCGAGGTGCCGGTCCCGGAGCCCGGCCCCGGCGAGCTGCGGGTGCGGGTGCGCGCGGCCGGGGTGAACCCGGGCGACTGGCGGCTCCGGGAGGGCTCGTACGGCACGGAGGGACCCGCGGTGCTCGGCCGCGAGGTGGCCGGCACCGTCGTCGCCCTCGGACCGGGCGTCGACGGCTTCGCGGTGGGCGAGGAGGTCTTCGGCGGCTGCCCCGGCATGGTCGGGGGCTGGGCCGAGGAAGCCCTGGTCACGGCGTCCTTCGCTGCGCACCGGCCGGAGGTTGTGAGCCCGGAGGCGGCCGCGGCGCTGCCGGTGGCCGCCGGCACCGCGTACGACGCGCTCGAGAACCTGCGGCTCCCGCCCGGGTCGACCCTGCTGGTCAACGGCGCGGGCGGCGGCGTCGGGGTGCCCGTGGTGCAGCTCGCCCGGGCCCGCGGGCTGCGGGTGGTCGGCACCGCGAGCCCCGCCAAGCACGACCTCGTGGCTCGGTTCGGCGCCGTCCCGGTGGCCTACGGGGAGGGCGTGCTCGACCGGGTCCGGGCGGCCGCGCCCGCGGGCGTCGACGCGGTGTTCGACCTGGTCGGCGGGCAGGCCCTGCGCACCGTCGCGACCCTGCTCGACGACCGCTCGCGGCTGCTGTCGGTGGCGGACAAGCCCCTGGTCAAGGAGCTCGGCGGGCGGGACGTCGTGCGGGACCGCAGCACCGCCGTCCTCACCGCCCTGGTCCGGCTGGTCGCGGAGGGCGCGCTCGACCCGCACGTGACCCGGGTGCTGCCGTTCGACGAGGCCGGCACCGCGCTCGCCGAGGTGGAGGCGGGGCACGCGGAGGGCAAGGTCGTGCTGGTGATGACAACCGGGGCCGCGCCCGCCTAGCGTCCGGTCCGGGAGGCGCCGATGGAACGGGTCCCGGCCGAGCGGCTGGGTCCCCGGGCTCGCCGACCGGCTGCGCGCGGGGGCCCGCGTGCTCGACGTCGCGTGCGGCACCGGGCAGGTCGCCCGGCTGGTCGCCGACGCGTTCCCCACCAGCACGGTCACGGGCGTCGACGTCGTCCCCGAGGCCGTCGCGGCGGCGCGGGGCTGGGCGCGATGTGGGGGCACGAACGGGCCGAGGCGCTGCTCGCCGAGGCCGGTTTCACCGTGCAGGCCCGGCTGCCCAGCCCGCGCCCGCAGAACGCGATCTACGTCGCACGTCCGGCGGGGTCCTAGGCTGCGGGGAACCGATCCCGCCGCGCGCTCACCGGCGCGCCGGCGCGCGGGACTATCCGGGGACGCGAACCGGTTGACCAGCACGGGACTGCAGGACGAGAAGGGAGCAGTGATGAGCCGCTACGAGAAGGCGATCCTGGCAGGGGGCTGCTTCTGGGGCATGCAGGACCTCATCCGCAAGCGGCCGGGCGTGGTGAGCACCCGCGTCGGCTACACGGGTGGGGACGTCCCGAACGCCACCTACCGCAACCACGGCACGCACGCCGAGGGCATCGAGATCGTGTTCGACCCCGAGAAGACCAGCTACCGCGAGCTGCTGGAGTTCTTCTTCCAGATCCACGACCCGACCACGAAGAACCGGCAGGGCAACGACATCGGCCTGTCGTACCGCTCGGCGATCTACTACCTCGACGACGAGCAGAAGCGCGTCGCCGAGGACACCGTCGCCGACGTGGACGCCTCCGGGCTCTGGCCGGGCAAGGTGGTGACCGAGGTCGAGCCGGCCGGCGACTTCTGGGAGGCCGAGCCCGAGCACCAGGACTACCTGGAGCGCATCCCGTGGGGCTACACCTGCCACTTCCCGCGACCGGACTGGGTGCTGCCCAAGCGGGCGGACGCGAAGGCCTGATCCCGGGCCGGAGCCGGACCGCGGCACGGCGCCCCGCTCACCCGCGGTGAGCAGGGGCGCCGTGCGTGCGTTCAGGCGTGGTCGGCCCGGCCCCACTCCTGCGGCGATGTGTACTGCAGCAGCGAGTACAGCCGCTTCTGCACCGTGGCGATCTCCCGCACGGACTGGGCGACCAGGCTGCGGTCCAGCGGGGTGAGCCGGCGCATCCACACGACGTCGGACACCGGCTCGCCCCGGTCGAACTGGGCGAGCTGCTGGTGCAGCCGCACCCGCTGCAGCACCTCGAACACCTCGATCAGGGTCTCGGCCTGGTCACGGGACAGCAGCACCGAGCCCGCGGCCGCGGCGAGCCGGGCCCGGGTCGACAGCTCGGGGGAGCGCACGCTCAGCGCCGCCCAGCGGGCCATCTCGACGACCGGGCGCAGGGCGTGGGCCTTGAGGTCGAACGTGCCGCCGCGCCCCGCGAGCACGTCGCGCACCGAGCGCAGGTGGGCCCGGTGCGACAGCGACTCCCGGACGAGCAGCTTCATGGTCGCGGGGTGGTCGCGGACCCCGGCGAACACCTCGGTGACCACGGGCCGGGCCGGGTCGCCCTGGACGGGGCGGCCGTCGAGCAGCAACGAGGCCATGAGCATCCCCTGGTTGGCCAGGGGCTCGGTCAGCCACTGCTGCGCGGCGGCGCGCCACTGCGTGCGGGTGCGGGCGAAGAGGGGCGACGCCGGCGTGGCGCCGTGCGCGTCGACCCGCAGCCCCGCCCGCCGCAGCACGTCCGCCACCTCGGCGAACGCGCCCCGGTAGGTCTCGGCCCGGGGGCCGTCGACGGACTCGGCGAACACCACCGCGGAGTCGATGTCCGAGCCCAGGGTGGCCTCGCGGCGGGCGTTGCTGCCCAGCAGCATCCAGGTGACCTCGTGCTCGTCGAGCGCCGGGCGGTCGGCGAGGACGAGCGTCAGGACCCGCCGCAGGACGGCGTCGACGACCGTCGAGTAGACCGCCGTCGTCTCCGAGGCCGCCCGCCGCTGCCGGACCAGGTCCCCGAGCAGCAGCGGGAGTCGGCGGGCCAGGCCCACGACGTCGTCGAGCCGCTCGGCGCGGACCACCTGCTCGCGCAGCACCATCCCGGCGGCCGACGGCGAGGCGAGGAAGTCCTGCGGGTCGACCGCCCCGCGCAACCGGCCCTCGGCGTCGACGACCAGCAGCAGGTCCAGCCGGTGCTCGGTGAGCTCCTGCAGGACGTCGGCGGTCGGGGTGCCGGTCCGCACGGTCCGCGCCGCCGGCGTCATCACCTCGACGACGGGGGTGGCGCCGGGACGGCCCTCGGCCAGGACCCGCGCGCGCAGGACCGCGTCGGTGACCAGCCCGAACCGCCCGTCGCCGGCGGGGACGGCGAGGTAGCCGGAGCGCCGCTCCGTCATCAGCCGTGCCGCCTCGGCCACCGTGGTCGCCGGCGTGCCGAGCACCGGCTCGGACACGACCAGCTCGTCGACGGTCCGGAAGCGGGGCACGGCGTCGGCCCGGTTGCGCGCGGCGAAGAGGTCGTGGGCGAGCAGCCGCACGCCGGCGGGGGAGGAGAACGCCGCGGCCACGGCCTTGCGGGGGATCCGCACCAGCCGGACCGGGCCGAGCGCCACCACCCGCGGCCCGACGGCGGCACCGGTCAGCACCGAGGTCTGCCCGAAGACCCCGCCCCGCCCGACCGTCTCGTCGGCGGGCCGGTCGCAGGCGTCGTCGACGGTCCACATCTCGACCTGGCCGGACAGCACGACGTGCACCGCCTCGCCGGCCTGCGCGAAGGCGTCGAGGATCTGCGCACCCGGCGGATGGTCGACGATCTCGGCGGCCTCCGCGACCCGGCGCAGCTCGTGCTCGGGGAGCGAGCCGAACGGCGGGGTCCGCCCCAGGAAGCCCGCGAGATCCTCCACGGGCGCCATCGTGTCAGGCGGCCGTCCGGGCACCGCCGGGGCAGGTCGGCCGGGCGCGGGTCAGCGCAGGTCGGGCCAGGTCAGGGTGGCGGCGCCCCAGGTCGCGCCGCCGCCGAAGGCCGTGAGCACGACCTTCTCGCCGGGGCGCAGGCTCCCGTGGTCGTGCGCGTCGGACAGCGCGACGGGGATGGACGCGGCGGCGGTGTTGCCCACCCGGTCGAGGTTGGCCACCACCCGGTCCGCGGGCAGGCCCAGCCGGTGGGCCACGGCGTCGAGGATCCGGCGGTTGGCCTGGTGCCCGACGAACCGGTCGACCTCGCCGACGGTCCAGCCGGTGCGGGCGAGGACCTCCTCGGTGGAGCGGGTCATGCGGTCGACGGCCTGCCGGTACACGGCCTGGCCCTGCATGGTGAACCAGCGTTCGGGGGAGCCGGGGTCCCGCGAGCCGCCGCCGGGGGTGATGATCAGGTCCTCCTGGCCGCCGTCGCTGCCGAGGACGATGTGGTGGAGGGTGGGGTCGGTCACGGTGCCGCCGCCCGCCCGCAGCACCACGGCGCCCGCAGCGTCGCCGAACAGGAAGGCGGTGCGGCGGTCGCTGGGGTCGACGATGGTCGAGAACGTGTCGGCCGCGACCAGCAGCACGGAGTCGGCGGCGCCGCCGGTGATCATCGCGGCGGCGGTGGACAGGCCGTAGAGGAACCCGGAGCACACGGCGTTGACGTCGAAGGCCGGGACCGTGCCCAGGCCCAGCCGGTGCGCGACGAGCGGCGCGGTGGCCGGGCAGGTGCGGTCCGGCGTGGTGGTCGCGAGCACGACCAGGTCGACCGCACCGCTCCCGCCGGTGTGCAGGTCGGCCTTGAGCGCGCGGGCGCCGGCCTCGGCGGCCAGGTCGGAGGTCGCGGTGCCCGGGTCGACGTGGTGCCGGGTGGCGATGCCGCTGCGCGACCGGATCCACTCGTCGGAGGTGTCGAGGGTCGCGGCGAGATCGTCGTTGGTGACGACGCGGCCGGGCAACGCGTGCCCGAGCCCGGTGAGGCGCGGAGCGCGGTCCTGCATTTCGGGGCACCCGGTTCGGAGTCGGCGACGGCGGACCGGGTCGAGTCTGGTGCCTCGCCCCGCGTGCCACAACCGGGCTGTACCTGCGGATCTTCGAAGCAGCGCTCTACTGGTCGGTAGGCCGAGCGGGCGGGGGAGACCCGCGCCGCGGACGCTGCACCGACCGGCGGGGCGCCACATGGGTTTTCGTGCGAAACCCACTGTGCGAGACTCGACGCGCCGCCTTCCCCCGAGGACGAGGAGAGTCCCACCGATGGAGTGGACCGGAGCCCGCTACGCCGACGGGCCGACCGTGGAGGTCGAGACGTGGGTCGACGCGCCGCCGGAGCGGGTGTGGCCCGCGGTCGTCGACGTCGAGGCGATGCCCGGGCAGAGCCCCGAGGTGCAGCGGGTGGAGTGGCTGGAGGATGGCGCGCCGCGGGTGGGCGCGCGGTTCCGGGGCCACAACGCGCACGAGGCGCTGGGGGAGTGGTCCACGGTGTCGCACGTCGTCGAGTGCGAGGAGCCGCGGGTGTTCGCCTGGGCGGTCGAGGACGCCGACCACCCCACGGCGACCTGGCGCTTCACCCTGGAGCCCGCCGACGGCGGCACCCGGCTGCGGCAGTGGGTGCGGATGGGCCCGGCGCGCTCCGGGCTCAGCGTGGCCATCGACCGGATGCCGGACAGGGAACAGAAGATCGTCTTCGTCCGGCTGCGGGAGTTCGAGCGGAACATGAGCGGCACGGTGGAGGCGATCAAGAAGCGCGTCGAGGGCGTGTGATGCGCACCGCGACCACGGTCGAGGGATCGGCGGGCGACGTCCGGCAGACCGTCGAGCTCGTCGTCGAGGCGGAGAAGCTCGGCATGGACGCGGTGTTCGTCGCCGAGGCCTGGGGCTCCGACGCGCCGTCCGTGCTCGGCTTCCTGGCCGCCCGCACCGAGCGGATCATGCTCGGCTCCGGGATCGTGCAGGTCGGCACGCGTACGCCGGTGGCGATCGCGCAGGCGGCGCTCACCATCGCCGACCTGTCCGACGGCCGGTTCGTGCTGGGCCTCGGCCCCTCCGGCCCGCAGGTGATCGAGGGCCTGCACGGCGTGCCGTTCGCCCGGCCGCTCACCCGGACCCGCGAGGCCGTCGCCGTGATCCGGCAGGCGTTCGCCGGGGAGAAGGTCGCCTACACCGGCGAGACCGTGCGGATCCCGCTGCCCGGCGGCGAGGGCCGGCCGATGCGGCTGTCCACCGCCCCGAACCCGGACATCCCGATCTACCTCGCCACGATGTCCCCGCGCATGCTGCGGCTCACCGGCGAGACGGCCGACGGCTGGCTGGGCACGAGCTTCGTGCCCGAGGGCTCCGCGGCCTACTTCGGCCCGCTCGACGAGGGGCTCGCCGCAGCCGGCCGCACCCGCGCCGACCTGGACGTCTGCCAGGGCGCGGAGGTCGCGTTCGCCGCCGACGAGGAGGAGCTGCGCACCATGGTCGCCGACCGCCGCCAGGGGCTGGCGTTCAGCCTGGGCGGGATGGGCTCGGCCACCACGAACTTCTACAACGCCGCCTACAGCCGCCAGGGCTGGGCGGAGGTCGCCGCCGAGGTCCGCGCACGGTGGCAGGCCGGGGACCGGGCGGGAGCGGCCGGGCTCGTCACGGACGAGATGGTGCTGGGCACCACGCTGATCGGCACCGAGGAGATGGTCCGGGCACGCCTGCGGGTCTGGCGCGACGCGGGCGTGGACACCGTGCGGCTCTACCCCGCCGGCGAGACCCTCGACGAGCGGCTGACCACCCTCGGCCGCGCCCTCGACCTCGTGCGGGACATCGGCTAGGGGGGCGACCGGTCCGTCCTCCGGACGGTTGACCGGCCCCTTCGAACGGGTGAACAATCGTCGCCCTCGTGGAGGGAGCGGACGATGTCGTGGAGCCTCAGCGGACGGTACGTCGAGACGTGCTCGTGCGAGCTGATGTGCCCGTGCAACCTGACGTTCGACCACGGCGCCACCTACGACTTCTGCCGGGCGACCCTGGCCTTCGACATCCGCGACGGCGAGATCGAGGGGACCGATGTCCGGGGCCGCCGGGTGGTCGCGATCATCGACACGCCGAAGGTGATGACGGACGGCAACTGGCGCCTCGGGATGTTCGTCGACGACCAGGCCACGGACGAGCAGTTCGACAAGCTGACGCAGGTGTTCGGCGGCCGGCTCGGGGGCCCGATGGCCGCGCTGGCTCCGCTCGTCGGCGAGGTGGTCGGGATCGAGCGCGCCGCGATCGAGCTCGACCACGACGGGCTGCGGCACGGCGTGAGGGTGGCCGACGCGATCGACTTCGAGGTGGAGGACATCGTGCCGTTCGGGGTGGAGGACGGCAGGCCGGTGCGCTTCGACGGCATGTTCCACCCGGTGGGATCGAACCTGACCATGGCCGAGGCCCGTCGCTCGCGGATCGACGCCTTCGGCATCCGGTACGAGGGCAAGACCGGGCTGTCCACGTCCGAGTTCTCCTGGGCCGCCTGACGTGGGGGCCGCCCCGGCGCAGGATCCTCCCGCCGGAGGTGGCGGCCTCGCGCCGGCCTATGCCGCCGTACGCGCCCGGCTCGGCCTGGTCGCCGTCCTGCTCGCCGTCGCGGCGATCGGCTGGTGGTGGACGGCCCGCCAGATGCGGGGCATGGACCAGGGGCCGTGGACCGGCCTGGGGGAGCTCGGGTGGTTCCTGGGGACCTGGGTCGTGATGATGGCCGCGATGATGTTCCCGTCGGTCTCCCCGACCGTCGCCCTCTACTCCCGCCTGACCCGGCGGCGTTCCCCGGTGTCGCCGCTGTTGTTCACGGCGGGCTACCTCCTCACCTGGGCCGCGGCGGGACTGGGAGCCTTCGCGGTCGCCAGGCTCCTGAACCAGGTCCCGGGCGACCCGTTGACCTGGGACCGGGCCGGCCGGTGGATCGCGGGAGCCACGCTCGTCGTCGCCGCCGTGTACGAGCTCACCCCGCTCAAGGACGTCTGCCTGGGCAAGTGCACGAGCCCCCTGGGCCTCCTGCTGACCTCCTGGCGCGACGGTCGCTGGGGCGCGCTGCGGATGGGCGCGCGCAACGGCGCCTGGTGCGTCGGATGCTGCTGGGCGCTCATGGCCTCGTTGTTCGCGCTGGGGGTGATGAGCCTGGTCTGGATGGCGGTCGTCGCCGGGATCATCGCCGTCGAGAAGACCCTGCCGTGGCGGCGGGTGACCACCTACGCGACCGCGGCGCTGCTGCTCGCGCTCGGCGTGCTGCTCCTCGCCGCCCCCGACGTCCTGCCGGCCCTTACCGTGCCCGGGCAAGCGCCGATGGACGCCATGTCCTAGAGCCCGTACTCGCGGATCTTGCGGTAGAGCGAGGACCGGGCGATCTGCAGCTGCGCGGCGGCGGCGACCTTGTTCCCGGCGCACTCCCGCAGGGCCTCCCGGATCGCGTCGGCCTCGGCGGCCTCCATCGGGGTCAGCCGGGTCCGCGGCGTCGCGGCACGCAGCCGGGCGGGCAGGTCGTCGGCGTCGACGACGGCGCGGTCCTGCCGGGCGAGCCAGCGCGCCACGCCGGCGAGCTGGCGGAGGTTGCCCGGCCAGGGGTACCGGCGCAGCAGCTCGGTGGCCGCCGGGGTCAGCCGCGGCCGAGGTTCGCGGCGGTTCACGGTCAGCTCGTCGAGCAGGCCGTCGAGCAGGGCCGGGATCTCGTCCGACCGGCTGCGCAGCGGCGGCACCACCACGGCGTCGAGGCCGAACCGGTCGAGCAGCGCCTGCTGGGCGGGGGTGGCGCCGGCCGGGTCGCCGGACCACGTGCCGGCCAGGCGCACCGGGCTGCCGTCGCGGTCGTCGAGCAGGGCGCCGAGAGCGGCGCAGGCGCTTCCGTCGAGCGTCTCGAGATGGGTCAGCGCCACCGCGGAGCCGCCGTCGAGCGCCTGCCGGAGGGCGTCGAGCCAGGCGGGTAGGCCCGTCCCGGGCAGGCGCGCGGCGTCGTGGACCGCCAGGCCGAGCCCGGCGAGCAGGGTGGTCTTGCCCGTGCCCGGCTCCCCGTGCACGAGCAGCGGCTCCGCGCCGAGCCGGCGGCGCACGGTGTCGGCGAGCCCGTCGCCGGACGCACCGGCGGCCGCGAAGGCGGTGCGGGCGGGCGTGCCGGGCCGCTCCCCGGCCTCGGGAACCGTCACGATCAGCCCGACCGTGCGGCCGGCCGAGGTCACGGTGCGGCACCGCACCTCGGGGCCGTCCGGACCCGCGGGCACGGTCACCTCGGTGGCCCCGGCCAGCTCGTCCTGCGCCCGGGCCCACCACGCGCGGTGGTCGAGCTCGAGGCGCGCGCCGGCCCGGTTGGCGATGAGGATGTCGCCGTCGAGCACCACGACCGCCGCCGCGCTGCGGCGTCGGGCGCTGAGGTAGTGCCGGAACAGCTCGCGTTCGCGGGCGCTGCTCGTGCCGTAGAGCTCGGCCTCGATCTCCCGGACCAGCTTGAGCAGCGTGGGCCGGACCAGCGGGTTCGCGTCCTCGGCGCGGCAGGTCATGTTCAGCGCGCCGAGCACCCGCCGGGTCATCGGGTGCCGCACGGGCGCGGCCGCGCAGCTGAAGCCGTGCAGCGCCCCCGAGTAGTGGTCCGCCCCGGTCACGACGACCGGCCGGGCGGTCTCCAGTGCGGTGCCGATCCCGTTGGTGCCGACGTGCTCCTCGGCCCACTCGGTGCCGACCACGACCGAGCGGCGGTCCAGCCGCCGCCGCAGCTCGTCCGTGTCCGTCCAGCGCCACAGGACGGTGCCGGTCGGGCCGGTGAGCATCAGGCTGGTGTCCGCGCCGACCAGGGCGTCCGCCGCGGCCTCCAGGACGGGGGTCGCGGTGCGGCTGAAGCGGTTCTCCTCCGGCCGGGCCTGCGGCAGCTCCAGCTGGTCCGGGTCGACCCCGGACAGCCGCGACCGCCGCCAGGACTCCACGATCTCCGGCCGGCGCGGGATGCGCTCCACCTCGCCGGCCAGCAGCCGTTCCCGGTCCCTGTCGATCACCTGTGCTCCACCCGCCGCAGCGCCGCTCCGCAGCCTCGCGGCGACCCCGACGCCGCCGCCGCCGTCGCCGCCCGACGCTACACGGCGCGACCAGGCCGATCACCTCGGCGAAGGGCGGGGATCGCGCGCGCCGCCCCCGGGGGCCGCGTCAGGACAGCGCGCGCAGCTCGCCGCGGGCGGGTTCGGCCAGTGACCGCACCACGTCCCACAGCTGGTCCTCGTCCATCGCCATCACCGTGGGGGGCGCGGCCGGGACCACCGCGTCGTCGTTCTGGGGAAGCCGGTCGTCGTCGACCATCTCGCGTACCTCCGTGCTCGGACCAGAGGGTCACTACCCCCGGGAGGAACCCGGTATGCGGGCCGGCGATACCCGGATCCGGACGAGACGTCGTGCGACGCGCGACGTGTCGCCGGCGGCGGCCGCGGGTAACCCACCGGGTGGTTCGCAGGACTGCAGGACCACCGCACGCCCACCACGCACCGACACACCACACCACTCACGACACCGCGGCCGTCCGGCCGCGACGAGGAGGCGCATCCCCGGTGACGACAGCGCGCCCGCACCCCACCACGACCGACGCCGGCATCCCGGTCGAGAGCGACGAGCACTCGCTGACCGTCGGCCCCGGCGGCCCGATCCTGCTGCAGGACAGCTACCTCATCGAGCAGATGGCGCAGTTCAACCGGGAGCGCATCCCGGAGCGCCAGCCGCACGCGAAGGGCAGCGGCGCCTTCGGGTACTTCGAGGTGACCAACGACGTGAGCGCCTACACCAGGGCGGCGCTCTTCCAGCCGGGTGCGCGCACCGAGCTCGCGGTCCGCTTCTCCACCGTCGCGGGGGAGCGGGGCAGCCCCGACACGTGGCGCGACCCCCGCGGCTTCGCGATCAAGTTCTACACGTCCGAGGGCAACTACGACATGGTCGGCAACAACACGCCGGTCTTCTTCGTCAAGGACCCGATGAAGTTCCAGCACTTCATCCGGTCGCAGAAGCGGCGCGCCGACAACAACCTGCGCGACCACGACATGCAGTGGGACTTCTGGACGCTCTCCCCGGAGTCGGCGCACCAGGTCACCTGGCTGATGGGCGACCGCGGCATCCCGCGCACCTGGCGGCACATGAACGGCTACACCAGCCACACCTACATGTGGATCAACGCCGCCGGCGAGGAGTTCTGGGTCAAGTACCACTTCAAGACCGACCAGGGCATCGAGTGCTTCACCCAGGACGAGGCCGACCAGATGGCGGCGGTCGACACGGACTACCACACGCGTGACCTGTTCGAGCACATCCGGGACGGCGACCACCCCTCCTGGACGCTCTTCGTGCAGATCATGCCGTACGAGGACGCCAAGACCTACCGCTTCAACCCCTTCGACCTGACCAAGGTGTGGCCGCACGGCGACTACCCCCTGACCGAGGTCGGCCGGATGACGCTCGACCGCAACGCCACGGACAACCACACGGAGATCGAGCAGCTGGCCTTCCAGCCGAACAACCTGGTGCCCGGCATCGGCCCGTCGCCGGACCGGATGCTGCTCGCGCGGCTGTTCTCCTACGCCGACGCCCACCGCCATCGGCTGGGCGGCAACTACCAGCAGATCCCCGTCAACTCGCCCGTCGTGGAGACGCACTCGTACTCCAAGGACGGCGCGATGCGGGTGAAGAAGGTCTCCGACCCGGTGTACGCGCCGAACTCCTACGGCGGCCCGGCCGCGGACACGACGCAGCACGTGCCGACCTGGCAGGCGGACGGCGACATCATGCGCACCGCCTACGTCGACCACGCCGAGGACGACGACTGGGGCCAGCCCGGCACGCTCGTCCGCGAGGTGATGGACGACGCGGCCCGCGCCCGGCTGGTCGACAACGTGGTCGGGCACCTGCTCAACGGCGTGTCCGAGCCGGTCCTCGAGCGCGCGTTCGAGTACTGGCACAACATCGACAAGGAGATCGGCGACCGGATCGAGGCCGGGGTGCGGGAGAAGGCCGCCGAGAAGGACCCGAAGGCCGCCGACCAGGGCAACCCGGCGCGGGAGACCATGCAGGCCAAGGCCTGACGACCGCCCCGGGGGACCGGGGGACCACGGAGCGGCCGGGCTCAGCCCGCCCGCTCCGTCGCGTAGATCAGGTTGAGCGCCTGCCCGGGCGCCGGGGTCACCGTGACCTCCCCGAACCCGGCCTCGCCGAGCATGCGCACCGCCAGCTCCCTGCCCCACGCCGCGCCCAGCCCCGCGCCGCCGTCGGCGAGGGAGACCGTCATGCAGTGCAGGGTGCTGATCGTGTAGATCCACGGCGCGAACGGGTTGCCCACGTTGTCGGCCAGGTCGCTCGCCGCGGCCATGTCCACCATGACGAAGCGGCCGCCGGGCACCAGCGCGTCGTGGATCCCCCGCAGCATCGCGGCGGGGTCGACCTGGTCGTGCACCGCGTCGATGGCGAACGCGACGTCGACGGGCTCGGCCGGGCGGAAGGCGGCGGCGTCCGCGCGCTCGAACCGCACGTTCGTCAGCCCCTCGGCCGCCGCCTCGGCGCGGGCCCGCTCCAGCGCGTCCTCGGCGATGTCGTAGCCGGTGAACGTCGAGGCCGGGAAGGCCTTCGCCAGGATCACCAACGCGTGCCCGGTCCCGCACCCGACGTCGGCCACCCGCGCTCCCGCCGCCAGCCGCTCGGTCAGCCCGGGCACCAGCGGGAGCCAGACGTCGACGAGCAGCTCGTCGAGCGGGCGGCGGTTGAGCTGGTCCATCACGCCGGTGAAGTCCGGCGCGAACGCCTCGTAGGGCAGGCCCCCGCCGTGGCGGAAGGCCTCCGCGATCCCCTCGAGGTTGCGGCCGAGCAAGGGCACCATCGCGGCCATCGGCGCCATGTTCTTCGAGCCCGGCCCGGTCAGCGCGGCGGCGTGCGCGGCGGGCAGGGTGTACCGCCCGTCGTCGTAGGTCACGATCCCGCCGGTGACCATCGCGCCGAGCCATTCGCGCACGTAGCGCTCCTGCAACCCGGCCCGCTCCGCCAGCTCGGCCGAGGTCGCCGGGCCCTGCGCCGCGGCCTCGAACAGCCCCGTGCGGTGCCCGAGGTCGATCATGATCGTCAGCCCGCCGGCGGTGTAGACGCCGAAGAGGTGGCGGGCGAACTCGCGCACCGCGCGCTTGTCGGGGACGTCGGTGTCCGCGCTCCTGGTCATGCGGTGATCCTGCAACCTCGCTGCAACCGTTGCCCAGGCCCCGCCCGGACGTGACCGTGGACACATGAGAGCAGCGCGGTTCCACGGTCCCGGCGACATCCGCATCGACGAGGTCCCCGACCCGGTGGTGGGGCCGGGCCAGGTCGAGGTCTCGGTCGACTGGTGCGGCATCTGCGGCACCGACCTGCACGAGTTCCTCGAGGGGCCGATCTTCATCCCGGGCAAGGGCGAGCCCCATCCGCTCACCGGCGTGGAGATGCCGGTGGTGCTCGGCCACGAGTTCGCCGGCGTGGTGTCGGCGGTGGGCTCCGGGGTGACCGGGGTAAGCGAGGGGGATCGGGTCGCCGTCGAGCCGTACTGGGTGTGCGGGGAGTGCGTGGCCTGCCGGGCGGGCCGCTACAACATCTGCCGCAGCCTGGGCTTCGTCGGGCTGTCCGGCGACCAGGGCGGGTTCGCCGAGCGCTGCGTGGTGGACCGGCGCTGGGTGCACCCGCTCGGCGACCTGCCCACCGACCTCGGCGCGCTCGTCGAGCCGCTCGCCGTCGGCTACCACGCCGTGCGCCTGTCCGGGCTGCGTGAGGGCGGCACCGCCGTGGTCTACGGCGCCGGCCCGATCGGGCTCGTGACCACGGCGGCGCTCAAGGCCGCGGGCGCCGGGCAGGTGGTCGTCGTGGAGCCCGCGGCGGCACGCAAGGCCAAGGCCGGGCCCGCCGGCGCCGACGTGATCGTCGACCCGGTCGTCGACGACGCTCCCGCGGCGATCCTCGACCTCACCCGCGGCGGCGCGGACGTCGCCTTCGAGTGCGCCGGGATCGACGCCGTGCTGGCCTCGGCGATCGGCTCGGTCCGCCCGGGCGGCACCGTCGTCAACGTGGCGATCTGGGGCCACGTGCCGCAGGTCGCCGTGAACGACCTGGTCATGAGCGAGATCAGCCTGATCGGCTCGCTCGCCTACTGCGGCGACCACCCCGACACGATCGCCCTGCTGCGCGACGGGAGGGTCGACGCCGCCCAGTTCGTCACCGGCCGGATCGGCCTGGAGGACATCGTGTCCGGCGGTTTCCGGGAACTGATCGACAACAAGGAGGAGAACGTGAAGATCCTCGTCTCGCCGAAGGAGGTGCTGGCATGAGCGTCGCACTGGTGACCGGGGCCGGGCGGGGGATCGGCCGGGCGATCGCGCTGCGGCTGGCCAGGGACGGACACGCCGTGGCCGTCAACGACGTGAACAAGGCGAACGCCGAGGCCGTGGCCGGGGAGATCGTCGACGCCGGCGGGTCCTCGGTCGCGCTGCCGTTCGACGTGACCTCCCGCGACGCGGTCCTCGAGGGCGTCGCCGCGACCGTCGAGCAGCTCGGCGGTCTCGACGTGATGGTCAACAACGCCGGGATCGCCCAGGTCAAGACCCTGCTGGAGGTGACGCCCGAGGACCTGGAGGCGATCTTCGGCGTCAACGTCTTCGGTGTGGTCTACGGGATCCAGGCCGCCGCCGAGCACATGAAGGAGCACGGCGGCGGGAAGATCGTCAACGCCGCGTCGATCGCCGGGCACTCGGGCTTCGACTTCCTCGGGCACTACTCCGCCACGAAGTTCGCGGTCCGCGCACTGACCCAGGCGTCGGCGAAGGAGCTGGCCCAGTACAAGATCACCGTCAACGCGTACTGTCCGGGCATCGTCGGCACCGACATGTGGGACCTCATCGACGAGAAGATGGGCCCCTACCTCGGCAACGAACGCGGCGAGACGCTCAGGCAGTACACCGAGCTGATCGCCCTCAAGCGGGTCCAGACGCCCGAGGACGTCGCCGGGTTCGTCTCCTACCTCGCCGGCCCGGACTCGGACTACATGACGGGGCAGTCGGTGATGATCGACGGCGGGATCGTGATGGTCTGATCCCGGGGTTCCTCAGAACGGCGGCTCCTCGTCGAGGTCGACGGGCGGCGGTGGTCGTTCGGGCTCGGGTCGGACTCGTTCGATCAGACCGCAGGCCTCCTCGTCCGGGCGGACGAAGGGTCTCGGGCCGTCGTCCGTGCCGTGGGAAACCTGCGGCGGAGGTTCGGACAACAGCGGCTCCGCGGTCGTCTCGTAGGTCTGCCCGAGCGGGCTCGTCCAGCGGAAGACGCCGGGCTCGGGCTGGTCGAGGGACCAGCCCGCCTGCTCGAGACCGTGGTCGTGGCGACGCCGATCTGCGCCATCACCTCGTACAGCCCCGCCTGCTCGTGCGCGACCTGCCGGTACCGCGCCTGCAGCAGCACCGGGGGGTCCTCGTTCGCGGTCGCCGCGAGATCGATCGACGCCAGGACGGCGGCGAGCTCCGGGCCGGGCGGCATCGCCGCCAGGTCCTCCGGAATCGCCACCACCTGCTGCACGGATCGAACGTAGATTCGACCCCCGACAGTTTCCGGCCGTCGCCGCTCGACTCGGCGGGTGCTGCGCAGGTTCTGCCGCCGCGGTGGTCGCGGCCGGCATCGTCCTGGTCGAGCGCTGACCGTGGGCAGGATCAGAGCCCGTCCCGGACCACCCGGTACCAGAGCGTGGTGGCGTGCGGGAGCCCGGTCAGCCGGGTCCGCTCCAACCGCACCGACCTCCCGCCCGGCGAGTGGAGCAGCGGCACACCGTCGCCGAGCAACTCAGGAACGATCGAGACCGCGATCTCGTCGACGGCCCCGAGCGCGAGGCACTGCCGCGCGAGATCGGCGCCCAGGATGTTCACGGCCCGGTCGCCGGCGGCGGCGAGCGCCAGGGCGAGCCCCTCCTCGACGGACCCGGCGAAGGTGACGCCGGCCGGGGGCTCGGGGTCGGGATGGTGCGTCACGACGATCGACGGCCCGGACCACGTCCCGCCGAAGGCGCCCTCCGCGTCCGTCCCCGCGTTGGGGTCGTCCCCGCGGTAGGTCCGGGCCCCGACCAGCAGCGCCCCGGTGTCCGCGGCCAGCTCCTCCGCGTCGGGGTCCGGCCCGAAGTGCGGCGCGAGCCAGGACATGTCCCCGCCGGGCCCGGCGAGGTAGCCGTCGAGGGACATGGCGGCGGAGTACACGACGCGGGGCACGGGAGGCACCCTGCCAGCTCCGGCCCCGAGCTGCGAGGAACGTTGCGTGGCGTGATGATTCCCCGACACCGAGGCGCCGGAGGGAGCCGACATGGCGGGGGACTCGCAGCTCAGCGCGGGACTGAAGGACCGGCACGTCACGATGATCAGCATCGCCGGCGTGATCGGGGCGGGCCTGTTCGTGGGGTCCGGCACCGCGATCGCGACGGCGGGTCCCGCCGTGCTCCTGGCCTACGCCTTCGCCGGGCTGCTGGTCGTGCTGGTGATGCGGATGCTCGGCGAGATGGCGGCCGCGACCCCGGACTCCGGCTCCTTCTCCACCTACGCCGACCGCGCGATCGGCCGCTGGGCCGGGTTCAGCGTCGGCTGGCTGTACTGGTGGTTCTGGGTGCTGGTCATCCCGGTCGAGGCGACGGCGGCCGCGACGATCCTCAACTCGTGGATCACGGCCGTCCCGCAGTGGACGTGGGCACTGGTGATCACGTCGCTGCTCACCGTCACGAACCTGTTCAACGTCGCGAACTACGGCGAGTTCGAGTTCTGGTTCGCGCTGCTCAAGGTCGTGGCGATCGTCGCGTTCATCGCGATCGGCGTGCTGGCCGTGCTGGGCGTCCTGCCCGGTGGCCAGGTCAGCGGCGTGAGCCGGCTGTGGGACACCGGGGGCTTCCTGCCCAACGGCGTGGGCGCCGTCGTGGCCGCCGTGCTCGTCACGATGTTCAGCTTCATGGGCACCGAGATCGTCACCATCGCGGCGGCGGAGTCCGAGAACCCCGCGGAGAAGATCGGCCGGGCCACGCGCTCGGTGATCTGGCGCATCTCGGTGTTCTACCTGGCCTCGATCCTGCTGGTCGTGGCCCTGGTGCCGTGGAACGACCCGAGGCTGCCGGACAACGGCTCCTACCAGACGGCCCTCGACGCCATCGGCATCCCGAACGCCAAGCTGGTCGTCGACGTCGTGGTGCTGGTCGCCGTCGCGAGCTGCCTGAACTCGGCGCTCTACACCGCCTCGCGGATGATCTACTCGCTCGGCCGCCGCGGGCAGGCGCCGCGGGCGGTCATGCGGACCACCTCGACCGGGGTTCCCCGGATCGCGGTGCTCGCGTCCACGGCCGTCGGCTTCCTCACGGTGATCGCGAACTACGTGTTCCCCGAGGAGGTCTTCTCCACGCTGCTCGCCACCTCGGGGGCGATCGCGCTGCTCGTCTACCTGGTCATCGCCGTGTCGCAGCTGCGCATGCGGCGCCGGCTGGAGCGCGAGGACGTCGCGCTGCCCGTGCGGATGTGGGCCTACCCGGTGCTGACCTGGGCGGTCATCATCGTGATCCCGGTGATCCTGGTGTACATGGCCCTGCGCGAGGGCTCCCGCTTCGACCTCGCGATGACGGCACTGATCGCCGCGGTCGTGGTCGTCGTCGGGATCGTGCTCACCCGCCGGGCAGGGCCCGGCCCTGCTCAGAGCCAGGAGGGGTCGGTGTCGAGCGAGGTCCGGTCGAGCGAGGCCAACAGGTCCAGCTGAGGGCCGACCTTCGGCAGCTCGAACCGGAAGAAGTAGCGGGCGGCGGCGCGCTTGCCGTGGCCGAGCTCGTCCTCGCGCCCGGCCGCGGCGAGCAGCTGCTCCAGCCAGATCCACGCGACCACGAGGTGCCCGGCCGCCTCGAGGTAGACCGACGCGTTGGCCAGCCGCTCCTCGGCGTCCGGGTGGGCGTGCAGCACGGCGGTGACCTCGACGAGCCGGTCCAGCGCCGCGCGCAGCCGTGCGCCGTACTCGGCGGCCTCCCCGCCGGCGTCGGACGCCCGCGAGATGGTGGCGGCGACGGCCTCCTGCAGCGCGGTGAAGCCGGCACCCCCGGCCATGACGACCTTGCGGCCCAGCAGGTCGGCGGCCTGGATCCCGTGCGTGCCCTCGTGGATCGGGTTGAGGCGGTTGTCCCGGTAGTGCTGCTCGACGTCGTACTCGCGGGTGTAGCCGTAGCCGCCGTGCACCTGGATGGCCAGCGAGTTGGCCTCCGGTCCCCACTGCGAGGGCCAGCTCTTGGCGATCGGCGTGAGCGTCTCGAGCAGCAGGTGCGCACGGGTGCGCTCGGCCTCGGTGGGGGCGGTGCGCTCCTCGTCGACGAGCATCCCGCAGTAGAGGACCAGCGCGAGGGCACCCTCGGCGTAGGCCTTCTGCGCCAACAGCATCCGGCGCACGTCGGCATGCCGGACGATCGGGACCATCGGCGTCGCGGGGTCCTTCGCCCCGGCCGGGCGGCCCTGCGGGCGGGTCCTCGCGTAGTCCAGCGACTTCAGGTAGCCGGTGTAGGCCAGCGCCGCCGCGCCCGCCCCGACCCCGATCCGGGCCTCGTTCATCATGTGGAACATCGCGGCCAGGCCACCACCGGCCGTCCCGACCAGGTACCCGACGGCGCCGGGTTCGCCGCCCGGGGTGTGCGCGCCCTCGCCGAGGTTGAGCAGGGTGTTGACGGTGCCGCGGTAGCCCATCTTGTGGTTGAGCCCGACCAGCGCGACGTCGTTGCGCTCGCCGTTCTCCAGGTACTTGGGCACCAGGAACAGCGAGATGCCTTTCACCCCGGCCGCCCCGCCGGGGATCTTGGCCAGCACCAGGTGGACGATGTTCTCGCCCAGCTCGTGCTCCCCGCCGGAGATCCACATCTTGGTGCCGCGCAGGCGGTAGGAGCCGTCGGCCCGCGGCTCGGCCTTGGTCGTGATGTCGGCGAGCGACGACCCGGCCTGCGGCTCGGACAGGCACATCGTCCCGTGGTAGCGGCCCTCCAGCATCGGCGGCACCCAGGTCGCGATCTGCTCCGGCGTGCCGTGCGCGAGCAGGAGGTTCGCGTTCGCGACGGTGAGCATGGCGTAGGCCCAGGTACCGATGTTCGCCGCGTGGAACCACGCCTGCACCGCCGTGCCGACGACGTGGGGCAGCTGCAGGCCGCCCACCTCGGCGTCCATCGACGCCGACAGCAGCCCGGCCTCCGCCGCGGCGCGCAGGGCGGGCGCGACCTCGTCGTGCAGCCGGACGCGCCCGACTCCGTCCGTACCGACGAACTGCGGCTCCTCGGCGTCGTTGCGCTTGTTGTGCGGCGCGAACTTCTCCGCGGCGAGATCGGCGGCGAGCTCCAGCACCGCGTCGACCGTCTCCCGGGAGTGCTCGGCGAAGCGCTCGCGCTTGGTCAGCTCGTCCACGTGCAGCCAGTCGTGCAGCAGGAACTGCAGGTCGCGGCGGGACAGGATGAGATCGCGGTCGCCTCGTGGCATCGTCGCTCCCGGAGGGGTTACTGATCGATCAGTAAGTAGGGTGGGCGCGACGGGCGGCGGCGTCAAGGGGAGCGGGCCATGGGTCGGGTCACGGCGGACACCACGACGGCCGGCGAGCGGATCCTCGCCGGGCTCGACCTGTGGGCGGAGTGGGCGACGGCGACCCAGCGGGCGATCGTCGGGGCCGCACTGGAGTCCTTCGCCGAGCGGGGCTTCCACGGCACGTCGCTGAAGCACATCGCGCAGGGCTCGGGGCTCAGCACGGCCGCGCTGTACGTGCACTTCGCCTCGAAGGAGGAACTGCTCTTCGCGCTCAGCCGGCGCGGGCACGCCATCGCGCTCGACCTCGTGCGCGCCGCCGCCGCCGACCCGGACCCCGCCACGGCGGTGCGGGTGCTGGTCTACGCCTTCACCCGCTGGCACGCCGAGCAGCGCACGACCGCGCGGGTCGTGCAGTACGAGCAGGGCGCGCTCACGGCCGCGCACGCCGAGGTGATCGCCGGGCTGCGGCGGGACACCGAGCGGGTCGTCCGGGGGCTCCTCACCCGGGGGGCCGAGGACGGCGCGTTCACCGTGCCCGACGTCCGGGGCGCGAGCGCGGCCGTGCTCTCCCTCGGCATCGACGTCGCCCGGTGGTTCGTCCCGGGCGGCCCGTGGACGCCCGACGCGCTGGGCCTGCTGTACGCCGAGTTGGCGGGCCGCATGCTCGGGATGCCAGCCTGAGCACATGCGGATCGCCCTGGCCCAGATCGTCTCGACCCCGTCTCCGGAGGACAACCTCGGGCTCGTCGCGGACGGGGCCCGTGCGGCCGCGGAGGCCGGCGCGCGGGTCGTGGTGTTCCCCGAGGCCACGATGTGCTGCTTCGGCGTGAAGCTCGGCCCGGTCGCCGAGCCGCTCGACGGCCCGTGGGCGGGCCGGGTGCGGACGATCGCCGCGGACGCCGGCATCACGGTCGTCGCCGGCATGTTCACCCCGGCCGAGGACGGGCGCGTGCACAACACGCTGCTGGCCACCGGCGGCGAGGTCGAGGCGTCCTACGAGAAGATCCACCTGTTCGACGCCTTCGGCTTCGCCGAGTCGGACACCGTCGCCCCGGGCACCGGCCCGCGCACGATCCAGGTCGACGGGCGCACGATCGGCCTCACCACCTGCTACGACCTGCGCTTCCCGGGGCTCTACCAGGAGCTGGGCGACCGCGGGGCGCAGCTGGTCCTGGCGCCGGCGTCCTGGGGGGCGGGGCCGGGGAAGCGGGAGCAGTGGGACCTGCTCGTGCGGGCCCGGGCCCTGGACTCGACGGCCTTCGTCGCGGCCTGCGACCAGGCCGATCCGGTGACCGCGGGCCGCGAGCGCGGGAAGGCGCCGACGGGCATCGGCGCGAGCCTGGTCGCCGACCCGTACGGCGCCGTGCTCGGGCAGCTGGGGGCGGAGCCCGGGCAGCTGGTGGTCGACGTGGACCTGGACGAGGTCGACGCGGCGCGCAAGGCCATTCCCGTGCTGGCGAACCGCCGGTTCTGACCGTTCCTCGAAGCGCCCGCCCGCGGGTAGCCTGCGGCGGATGTCGTGGACGGTCGACGGAGTGCGCATCAGCCGGGTGGTGGAGCACGTCATGCCCTTCCCGGTCGACTTCTTCGCCGAGGCGACGCCGGCCGCGGTCGCCGCGGAACCGGACCTCGCGCTGGACTTCGTCGACGCCCACGGCCGGTACCGGATGAGCCTGCACGCCTACCTGCTCGAGGCGGGCGGCCGGCGCATCGTCGTCGACACCTGCTGCGGGAACGGCAAGGACCGCCCGCTGATCCCCGAGTTCGACCACCGCGACGGCCCCTTCCTCGACGACCTCGCGGCGGAGGGCTTCGCGCCGGACTCCGTCGACACCGTCGTCTGCACCCACCTCCACCTCGACCACACCGGCTGGAACACCCGGCTCGTCGACGGCGAGTGGGTGCCCACCTTCCCCCGGGCCCGGTACCTGCTCGGTGCGGAGGACCTCGACGCGTGGGGGCGGTCCGACGACCCGCTGCACGCCCCGGCCTTCGCCGACTCCGTTCGTCCGGTGCTCGACGCCGGGCTGGTCGAGGCCGTCCCCGGTGACCGGCCGCTCGCGGACGGCGTCGAGCTCCGGGCGACGCCCGGGCACACGCCGGGCCACCTCAGCGTCTGGATCGGCGACCGGTGCGTGATCACCGGGGACGTCCTGCACCACCCGATCCAGTGCCGGCACCCGGACTGGACGGCGACCGGCGACGGCGACCCGGACCTCGCCCGGCGGACGCGGCGGGAGCTGCTGGAGACGGCGGCCGCGTCCGGCGCGCTGGTGCTCGGCACGCACTTCGCCGGCAGCAGCGCGGGCCAGGTGGTGCGGGAGGGGAGCGCGTACCGGTTCGTGCCCGAGGACTGACGCGCGGACCGACCCGGCGGCGGATGGCAGGCTGCGCGGATGAGCGCGCCCACCCCACCTGCTCCGACCCCGCCCGCGGCCGAGCTGCACCTCCACGTCGAGGGCACGATCGAGGCCGAGCTGCTCGTCCGGCTCGCCGAGCGGCACGACCTCCCGCTGCCCTCCCGCGATCCCGCCGTGCTGCGCGCCCGCTACGCGCACTTCACCGACCTGCAGTCCTTCCTCGACGTGTACTACGCGAACCTCGCGGTGCTGCGGACCGAGGAGGACTTCCACGAGCTCGCCACCGGCTACCTCGACCGCGCGCGGGCGGCGGGCGTCCGCCGGGCGGAGGTGTTCTTCGACCCGCAGACCCACGTGGATCACGGCGTCCCGCTCGAGGCGGTGATCCGGGGGCTGAGCAGCGCGTTCGAGGCGGCCGAGGAGACGCACGGGGTGTCCGCGGCGATGATCCTGTGCTTCCTGCGCGACCTCGGCCCGGAGGCGGCGGAGGAGATCCTGCGGGCCGCCCTGCCCTTCCGCGAGCACTTCATCGGCGTCGGGCTGGACTCGGCGGAGGTCGGGTACCCGCCGTCCCTGTTCACCCGCGTCTACGCGATGGCGGCCGCCGAGGGCCTGCACCGGGTGGCGCACGCGGGGGAGGAGGGTGGGCCGGACTACGTGCGCGAGGCCCTCGACCTGCTGCACGTCGAGCGCGTCGACCACGGCATCCGGGCCATGGAGGACCCGGAGCTGGTGGCGCGGCTGCGCGAGGAGCGGATCCCGCTGACGGTCTGCCCGCTGTCGAACGTGTCCCTGCGCGCCGTGGACACCCTCGCGGAGCATCCCCTGCCGCGGATGCTCGACGAGGGCCTGGTCGCCACGGTGAACAGCGACGACCCCGCCTACTTCGGCGGGTACGTCGACGCGAACTACCGGGCCGTCGAGCGCGACCTCGGGCTGGACCGGGCTGGGCTCGCGCGGCTGGCCCGCAACTCCGTCGACGCCACCTTCGCGCCGGAGGAGGACAAGCGGCGCTGGCGGGCCGAGGTCGACGCCTGGGCGGGCTGACGGGGAGGACGACCGGCCGGGATCCCCCGTCGGATCCCGGCCGGTGCCGCCTCAGTTGTTCGCCGTGGCGAGCTCGAGGTACTCGGCGAACTTCTTGCGGGCGGCCTCGGTGCGCGTCGGCACGTGCTCGCTCGGCACGTCGTGCGCCTCGTAGCCGCGCAGGATGCGCTTGGCGACGGTGGCCTTGTGCACCTCGTCCGGGCCGTCGTAGATGCGGGCGGCGCGCGCGGCCCGGTACATCTGCTCCAGCGGCAGGTCGCCGGAGAACCCGAGCGAGCCGTGGATCTGGATGGCGCGGTCGATCACGTCGTGGAGCACCTTCGCGCCCCAGAACTTGATGATCGCGATCTCGTTCCGGGCGTTCGACGCGCCGACCTGGTCCATCTTCCACGCCGCCTGCAGGGTCAGCAGCCGCGCCGCCTGCATCTCCGCCGCCGAGGTCGCGACCCAGTCCTGGATCATCTGCTTGTCGGCCAGCACCGAGCCGTGCGCGTACCGCGACACCGCGCGCTCGCAGAGCATGTCGAAGGCGCGCTTCGACTGGCCGAGCCAGCGCATCGCGTGGTGGATGCGGCCCGGGCCCAGGCGCTGCTGGGCCAGCTTGAAGCCGTCGCCGGGGTTGCCGACGAGGTTCTCCTTCGGCACCCGCACGTTGTCGTAGACGATCTCCGCGTGCCCGCCCTCGAGCTGCGGGTGCACGGTGGAGTGGTCCATGACCGGGATGTCGCGCAGGATGTTCACGCCCGGCGTGTCCACCGGCACGATGATCATCGACGAGCCCTGGTAGGGCGAGACGTCCGGGTCCGTGACCGCCATGACGATGAGGAAGTCGGCGTGCGAGGCGTTCGACGAGAACCACTTGTGGCCGTTGATCACGTACTCGTCGCCCTCGAGCACCGCCCGGGTGGTGAGCAGCGTCGGGTCGGCGCCGGCGCCCGGCTCGGTCATCGAGAAGCAGGAGCGCAGCTCACCGCGCAGCAGCGGGTGCATCCACTGCTCCTTCTGCTCCGGCGACCCACCGATGGCCAGCAGCTCGGCGTTGCCCGAGTCCGGCGCCTGGTTGCCGAAGATGCCCGGGGCGAACTTGCACTGGCCCAGGATCTCGTGCATCAGGCCCAGCTTGACCTGGCCGAACCCGCCGCCGCCGAGCTCCGGCGGCAGGTGCGCCGCCCACAGGCCCTGCTCCTTCACCTTCTCCTTCAGCGGAGCGGTGATCCTCGCGTACGTCTCGCGGTCGATGTCCAGGGTCTCGAGCGGGATGATCTCCTCCCGGACGAACTCCCGCATCCACTCCAGCTTCTTCTCGAACTCCGGCTCCGTGGAGAAGTCCCACGCCATCGTGTCCGCACCTCCGCGACTCGCTTCGCCGACGCCTGCGCCGGCCGTTGCCTGCACGCTAGTTGATGCAGTCGCCTTACGGCAGTCCCCCTCGCCGAACGGCACGGCACGCCCCTCGCCGGGCCGAGCGCGACCTCGGGGTGGGCGGTGCTCCCGGTGCGCGCGACCACCGCGTCCGTGGCGGGATGATCGACGCCGGGTGCCGGTATTGGTTAGCCTCACCTCCGTTCCCCGACCGTCGTCCGTGGAGGTCCGCACGACATGGCCACCGAGCTGGAGAACGGCCCCGTCCCCGTGGTGACGGAGACCGTCGAACGGCTGTCCCCGAGCCTGGTGCGGGTGGGCCTCGGCGGGCCCGGCCTGGCCGGCTTCGCCACGCTCGGCGTGCCCGACGAGGCCGTGGTCCTGCAGGTCCCCGGCGCGGAGGCGGGCCGCTGGTACACCGTGCGGCGGTGGGAGCCGGGGCGGTTGACCGTCGACATCGTGCTGCACCCGGGCGGGCTCGGCGGCGAGTGGGCCGCGCGGGCGCAGGTCGGCGACCGGCTGACCATCACGCACCGGAACAGCTGGTTCCGCCGGCCCGACCCGGCCCGGTGGCAGCTGCTCGTCGGCGACGTCACGGCGCTGCCCGCGCTCGGCCGGATCGTGGAGGAGTCGGCCGACCGGCTGCCGACGACGGTCCTGGTCGAGGTGCCGCACCGCGAGGACGCCCAGGAGCTGCCCGGCGCCCAGGTGCGCTGGATGCACACCGCCGGGCTCGGGCGGGTGCCGAGCCGGCTCGGCGAGCTGGTGCGGGGCGCGCAGCTGCCGCCGGGCCCCGGCTACGTCTACGTGGCGGGCGAGGCCTCGGCGACCCGCGCGGTCCGCCGGCACCTGCGCCGGGAGCTCGCCCTGCCGGCCGGCAGCTACGGGGTGGTCGGGTACTGGCGGGCGGAGCAGGAGAAGTGGCTCGCCCGGGTGGCGGAGACCGGCACCGACACCGCCGCGATCTACGCCGAGGAGCTCGAGGCGGGCGGGGACCTCGAGGACGTCCGGGCCCGCTACGAGGAGCGGCTCGCCACCCTCGGCCTCTGAGGGGTCCTGACGGGGACGCGGCGACCGGGCCGGGCGTGCCGGCCGATCGACGTGCCGGCCGGCGGCCGGGTGTGAGGCCGACGGGCCGGACGTGCCGGCCGGCGGGTCGGGCGTAACGGCCGGGGTGGGCCCGGACGAGATCCCGGCCGTGGAGAGGCGACGGCGCGCCCGCGGTCTGCCGCGCAGGCGGACGGACCGGATCGAGGACGCCGTGGCCGTCCTGCTGTGTGCCCTCGGGGTGGTCGCGATGGTGCTCGCCGGGCTGGTCGGCTCCGCGGCGCACGGGGCGGTGTCCGCGCGGGCGTTCCAGGAGGCGGCGGACCGCAGCCGTGTGCTCGCGACCGTCGCCGACACTCCGGCCGTGCCGGAGACGACGGACGGCGTGGGCCCGGGCACCCGGCGCGCCACGGCGACCTGGACCCCGCCGGACGGCACCCCCCGCGCCGGCGAGGTGACCGTTCCGATGAGCGCGAAGGCGCACTCCGTCGTGCCGGTGTGGGTGGACCGCAGCGGGGCGCCGGCCCCGGCGCCGACCTCGCCGCGCGCCGGACTGCTGGTGGGCGTGGTCACCGCAGGCTGGGTCGCACTGGCCGGGGTGCTGCTGCTCCTGGCCGCGTGGCGGCTGGTCCGGCGCTGGACCGCGCGCAGCAACGACGCCGAGTGGACCCGCCGCTGGGCCGAGGTCGAGCCGGAGTGGTCCGGCCGGGCCCCCGCGGGCTGACCGCGGTTCCGCCGGCGTTCACGCACCGGCAACGAACCCGACGGGCAACTCCCGGCGCCCCCGCTCGTTGGACCGGGTGCCGGTATCGGCGGGGACTGGGGAGCCCCCTCGCCGATACCGGCAGATCTGTCTTGCGGTCCTCCTGTCGGCGCCGCTCGTCCACCGGCAGGAGCGGCACGGGCGCTCCGTCGGCGCCGCTCACCCGTCGGGCAGGATCGGCACCTCCAACCCCTGGTCCCGGCCCAGGCGCGCCGCCCGGGTCACGGACTCCGCCCCGAACCGGGTCCGCAACGAGTCCAGCGTGCGGTCCAGCTCCGGCCCGCTCGTGCGGTCGAACGGCAGGGCGAGCTGCATCGCGTCGTCCGTGTCGAGGTTCGTGAACGAGATCCCGATCAGGGTGAGCCCGCGCTCGAGGACCGTGCTCAGCGACTGCCGCAGCAGCAGGCGCGCCGCCTCGAGGAGCGTGGGGGTGTGGTCCGTGGCGCGGGCGAGGGTGTGCGAGCGGGTGGCGCGGGTGTAGTCGCCGAAGCGCAGCCGCAGCACCACCGTGCGGCAGGTGCGCTCGGCGCCGCGCAGCCGCTTGCCGAGCCGGTCGACGATCCCGGCCAGGATCGCGTCCATCTCCTCGGGCGCGCGGTACCGACGGCCGAGCGCGCGCTGCGACCCGATCGAGCGGCGGCGCCGGCCAGTCTCGACCACCCGCGGGTCGTGGTTGTGGGCCAGCGCGTGCAGGTGCCGGCCCGAGGCCCGGCCCAGCAGCGACACCAGCGCCGGCTCGCCCAGGGCGGCGACCTCGCCGACCGTGCGGATCCCCATCGCGTGCAGCTTGGCGGCGGTGACCGTGCCGACGCCCCACAGCCGCTCGACGGGCAGCGGGTGCAGGAAGTCCAGCTCGCCGCCCGGCGGGACCTCCAGCAGCCCGTCCGGCTTCGCGACGCCGCTCGCGACCTTGGCGAGGAACTTGGTGCACGCCACGCCGACCGTGATCGGCAGGCCCGCCTCCGCGAGCACCCGCGCCCGCAGCCGCTGCGCGATCGCCACCGGCGCGCCTGCGATCCGCCACAGGCCCCCGACGTCGAGGAACGCCTCGTCGATCGAGAGCCCCTCCACGACCGGCGTGGTGTCCCGGAAGATCGCGAAGACCGCATTGCTGGCCTCTGAGTAGGCGGAGAACCGCGGCGGCACCACGACCGCGTGCGGGCACAGTGCCCGCGCCTGCCGCCCGCCCATCGCGGTGCGCACCCCGAAGGCCTTGGCCTCGTAGCTCGCGGCCAGCACCACCCCGCCGCCGACGATCACCGGCCGCCCGCGCAGCCGGGGCGCGTCCCGCTGCTCGACGGACGCGTAGAAGGAGTCGAGGTCGGCGTGCAGGATGCTCGCCTCGGCGCGGCTCTCGATCCGGGACACGAACAGATGTTCGCATGCGCCCCCGACGGAAACCGCCCCCGTTCGTGCGGTCGGCCGGCGCTACCCGAGGGTGAAGGGGTCCCGGGTGCCGCCGGTGAGCTCCACCCAGACCGACTTGTTCTCCAGGTACTCGTCGACCGCCGCGACGCCGTTCTCCCGACCCAGCCCCGAGGCGCCGAACCCGCCGAAGGGCACACTGGGTGCCACGACCCGGTAGGCGTTGATCCACACCGAGCCCGCCCGGATCCGGGCGGCGACCCGGTGCGCCCGGTGCACGTCCTTCGTCCACACGGCGCCGGCCAGCCCGTACGGGGTGTCGTTGGCCAGCTTCACCGCCTCGTCCTCGTCGGTGAAGGTGTAGGCGGAGAGCACCGGTCCGAAGACCTCCTCGCGCACCACCGTCGACGTCGGCCCGACGCCGGTGAGCACGGTCGGCTTCACGAAGTACCCGCCGAGCCCGTCCTCGGCCGCGCCGCCGTACGCGACGGTCGCGCCCTCCTCCTGCGCCGTGCGCAGGTAGCCGAGGACCTTCTCGTACTGCGGGCCGTTGGCGACCGGGCCCATCTCGGTCTCCGGGTCGTTCGGGTCGCCCAGCCTGATCGTCGCCGCGCGCTCGGCCACCAGCCGGACCAGCTCGTCGTGCACCGACTCGTGCACGATCAGCCGGGACCCGGCCATGCAGGTCTGCCCGGTCGCCGCGAACACGCCGGCGATCAGCCCGTTGGCGGCGGCCTGCAGGTCCGCGTCCGGGAACACGATCTGCGGCGACTTGCCACCGAGCTCGAGGGTGACCTTGTTGAGGTTCTCCGCCGCGGCGTGCGCGACCGCACGCCCGGTGGCCGTGGACCCGGTGAAGGCGACCTTGTCGACGCCGGGGTGCCCGGCCAGGTGCGCGCCGACCTCCCGGTTCAGCCCGGTCACCACGTTCACGACGCCGGGCGGGAACCCGGCCCGCTCGATCAGCTCGGCGAAGCCCAGGGTCGAGGCCGGCGCGTGCTCCGAGGGCTTGACCACGACCGTGCAGCCCGCCGCGAGCGCCGGGGCGAGCTTCCACGTCATCAGCAGCAGCGGCGAGTTCCACGGCGTGATCGCCGCGACGACCCCGACCGGCTCCCGCCGCGTGTAGACGAGGTAGTTCGGGTTGGGCGAGGGGATCTGCCGGCCCTCGATCTTGTCGGCGAGCCCGGCGTAGTAGTGGTACCAGGACCCCAGCCCGTTCAGCTGCCCGATCATCTCCCGGTACAGCTTCCCGGAGTCGTTGACCTCGAGCCGGGCCAGCCGCTCCGCGTTCTCCGCGACGAGGTCGCCGAGCCGGCGGAGCAGGGCCGCCCGGGTGAACCCGGTGGTCCGGCCCCACTCGCCGTCGAGCGCGGCCCGGGCGGCCGCCACCGCGGCGTCGACGTCCTCGGTGCCGGCGTCGGGGATCTCGGCCCACGGCTCGCCCGTGAAGGGGTTCTGCGACTCGAAGGTCCGTCCCGACGCCGCGTCCGCGGGCTTGCCGCCGATCAGCATCCGGAACCGTTCCAGCCCTGCGCCCATGCCCGTCCTCCTCGACGCCGCCCTCGCTGCCGGCACCGACCCTAGGGGAGTGGCATGCCACACTCCAGACCCGTCACGCCGTCCCGTCAGAGCGCACCGTCGAGTCCCTTGCGCACCGCGTCGGCCAGCAGGTCCAGGTGCTCCTCGGTCGCGGTGAGCGGCGGCGAGAAGCCGAGCGAGGAGACCATCGGCCGGACCAGCACGCCGTGCTCGCGCACGGCGTTCGCGACCGCGCCGGGCAGCCCGGGCGTGCCCGCCAGCCGCTCGGGGTCGAGCTCCAGGGCGCCGAGGAAGCCGGTGCCGCCGCGGGCGTGGTCGACGAGGGGGTGGTCGGCGAGCCCGGCCAGCCGCTCGGCCAGCGGGGCCTCGAGGGCGGTGGCCCGCTCGAAGAGGGCGTCGCGCTCGTAGACGCCGATCGTGGCCAGCCCGGCGGCGCAGGCGGCCGGGTGCCCGGAGTAGGTCTGGCCGTGCCGGAACACCCGGCCCGGCTCGTCCCAGAACGGGGCCGCCACGCGCCCGGACGCGACGACGCCGCCCAGCGGCTGGACCCCGGACGTCACCCCCTTGGCGAAGACGACCAGGTCCGGCCGCACCCCGAAGCGCTCGATCCCGAACCAGTTCCCCAGCCGGCCGAAGCCGCAGATCACGGCGTCGGCGACGAGGAGCACGCCGTGCCGCGCACACACCTCGGCGGCGGCCTCGAGGTAGCCGGGCGGCGGCGGGAGCACCCCGCCCGCGCCGATCACCGGCTCGCAGAAGAACGCGGCGACCCGCTCGGCCCCCAGCTCGCGGATGGTCTCCTCGAGCATCTCCGCGTCGTTCCAGGCGGTCTGCACGACGTCCGGCACGAAGGGCGGCGCCACCCGGTTGCCCGGGATGCCCGCGAGCGACGTCCCGAGCCCGTGGGTGCCGTGGTAGCTGTGCTCGCGGTGCAGCAGGATCGTGCGCTCCGGCCGGCCGGTCAGCGCGAAGTACGCGCGGGCGATCTTCGCCGCGGTGTCGATCGAGTCCCCGCCGCCGCTGGTGAAGAAGACCTTCCCGTCCTCGACGGGCGCGCGGGCCGCGAGCGCGTCGGCGAGGGCGAGGGCGGGTTCGTTCGCGAAGTCGGTGAACAGGTGGTAGGCGTCGAGCTTCCCGAGCTGCTCGCTCACGGCGTCGACGATCTCCCGCCGGCCGTGCCCGGCGTTGGCGTACCAGAGGCTGGCGGTTGCGTCGAGGTAGCGGTTGCCGGCGTCGTCCCACAGCCAGACGTCCTCGGCGCGGGTGATCGTCACCTGCGACCGCCGGACCGCGTGCATGGCGGCGAACGGGTGCCACAGGGTTTCGGTGCCGGTCACGGCGTCTCCTTCGGATCGGTTCGGGCGGTTCGTCCACGACCTCGACGGGGCGCGTGCGGCGGAGGGGTCGCCGCGGGCGCACCCGGGAGGGTAAGCAGGGCTCGGACACGAGCTCTTCGAGGAGGCACGAAGTGGCGTACGACGCCGTGCTGGCCGAGACCGTGGGCATCCGCGGCCACGGCGACGACCTGGTCGAGGCCTACACCGCCCGGCCGATGGCCCCCGGACCCCGCGGCGGGGTCATCGTCATCCACCACATGCCCGGCTTCGACCGGGAGTCGAAGGAGGTCGTGCGCCGGTTCGCGGTGCTCGGCTACGACGCGATCTGCGTCAACCTCTACAGCCGCGAGGCGCCCGGCGCCGCCCCGGACGACGCCGCCGCGACCGCCCGCGCGCAGGGCGGCGTGCCGGACGAGCGGTTCGTCGGCGACGCGAAGGCCGCCGCGCGGTGGCTGCGCGACCTGCCCACCTCGAACGGGAAGGTGGGCACGATCGGCTACTGCTCGGGCGGCCGGCAGGCCTTCCTGACGAGCATCGAGGTCGACGTCCAGGCGGCCGTGGACTGCTACGGCGCGTTCGTGGTCGGGACGCCGCCCGAGGGGTTCCCGCTGCAGGTGAAGCCGCTGGCGGACCGGGTCGCCGAGGTGCGGGCGCCGATCCTGGGCCTGTTCGGCAACGAGGACTCCTACCCCACGCCGGAGCAGGTCGACGAGCTGGAGAAGCTGCTGCAGGAGCACGGCAGGACCTACGAGTTCCACCGCTACGACGGCGCCGGGCACGCCTTCTTCTCGGTCGACCGGCCGAGCTACCGACCGGAGGCGGCGGTCGACGGCTGGCGGCACGTCGAGGCCTTCTTCGCGACCCACCTGGCGGGCTGAGCCGTGTGCACCTACTCCACCGAGAAGATCGAGGTCGCCCGCAGCAGCGGGAAGGGGCCGGCGGGCTGGTTCCCGCTGCGCACCGCGACGGTGTACTACGACCACCCGGTGCACGCCCCGGACGAGCACACGGTCAACATCGACTTCCTGAACCCCGAGCAGGGGCCGGGGGCGCGGGTGGCCGTCGAGCTGAGCCTCGACACCGCCCGTGAGCTGCTCGCCGCCCTGCAGACCACGCTGGAGCGCGCCGCGCACCACTGAGTACGGACCGGGGGCCCTCGGTCCGTATCGCCGGGCCGCCGTCCGTGCTCTCCTCTCCCGGGGCGGGTGACGAGGGGAGCGCGGACGGTGACACGGACCCGAACGACGAAGAACCTGGCGGACTGCTGCAGCGACGTCACGAGCATCGCGGAGGTCGTGGCGGTGCTGAGCGCGATCCGCGACCTGTCGGCGGAGGACGTCGTCCGCCCGGAGGTCGACGGGATCTCCTGCTTCTCGCGGCTCTACACGATCATCACCCGGAACGTGCTGGACACCGTGGAGGGCCGCAAGCCGAAGCGAGCCTTCAAGGACCCGGAGTTCCTCACGCTGCTCGACCTCGAGTTCGCCAAGCGGTACATCGCGGCGGTCAAGGAGTACGAGGCCGAGGACGGGCGGCCGCCGAGGAGCTGGAACGTGCTGTTCGAGCGCCGCCGGGAGCCCGGCATCGGGCACGTCAACTTCGCGGCCGCGGGCGTGAACGCGCACGTGAACTACGACCTGACGTTCGCGCTGCTCGAGACCTGGAGGACCTTCCCGCCGAACGAGGACCGACGCTCCGACTACGACCAGGTCAACGAGATCTTCGCCGAGGAGATGGACCAGCTCCGCGAGGACTTCGACGCCTTCCTGGCCGAGGTCGCGCCGGACGGCAGCGCGGTCGACAGGTTCGGCAACGCTGCCTCCGACCTGCTCGTCCGGATCACCCGGGCGCTCGCCTGGGAGGCGGCGGAGGAGGTCTGGGCGCACCGCGACCCGAACCAGGCCGACGGCGGACCGGCGTACCGCAAGGCCTACGACCGGATGAGCCGCCGGCTGGACCGCACCGCCTGGATCCTGGGGTGGGGTGTGCTGACCGCGCCCGACCTCCCCTGAGACGTCCGAGCCCGACACCTCAGACCCCGCGCGGCTGGAGGATCTCCGGGTCGACGTCGAGGTGCAGCACCGCGGCCTTCCCCTCCGCGACGGCGGCCAGGGCGCGGTCCAGCGCGGCCGGGACGTCCCCGGTGCGCGAGAGCCGTTCGCCGTGCAGCCCGAAGGAGCGGGCCAGCGCCCCGAAGTCGGGGTTGACCAGGGCGGTGCCGCTGGGCCGACCCGGGTGGTGGCGCTGCTGGTGCTGGCGGATCGTGCCGTAGCCGGAGTTGTCGGCGACGACGACGAGCGGGGTGGCGCCGTACGCCGCGGCGGTGGCGAGCTCCTGGCCGTTCATCAGGAAGCAGCCGTCGCCGGCCATGCAGATCACCTGCCGTCCCGGGTGGACGAGCGAGGCGGCGACCGCGGCGGGCAGCCCGTAGCCCATCGCCCCGTTGCGCGGGGCGAGCAGCGAGGGGAAGGAGTGCCGGGGGAGGAACCGCTGCGCCCAGATCGCGTGCTGACCGGCGCCGTGCGCGACGATCGCGTCCGGCGTCATCCGCTCCGCCAGCGCGGCGGTCGCCCGGTCCAGGTCGACGAACTCGCCGTCGACCGGCGCACCGGGCGTCGCGAACCGCTCGCGCGCGGCCCGCAGCCCGTCCCACCAGGCCGGGTCGGCCGCGGGCCCCTCGGGCAGCGCGGCCGCGAAGGCGGCCGGGGTCGCGAGCAGGTGCAGGTCGACGCGGCGCTGGTGGGCCCGCAGGTCCGGGTCGGCCGAGACGACGACCGTCGGGGCCTCGGGGTTCCCGCGGGTGTAGCCGCCGGACAGGACGTCGCCGTACTGCCCGCCGACGAAGAGCAGCAGGTCGGCGCGGTCGAGCGCGTCGAGCAGGCCGGGGTCCGAGCCGTAGCCGAACCAGCCGGCGTAGGCCGGGCTGTCGTGGTCGACCATGTCCTGGCAGCGCCAGTCCGCGACGACCGGGAAGCGCCGCCGCTCGCACCAGGCGGTCACGGCGGCGGCCGAGCCGGCCGTCCACCCCGTCCCGCCCACGATCACGAGCGGCCGCTCGGCGCGCCCCAGCAGGACCTCCAGCTCCCCGGCCTGGGCGGGCGAGACCGCCCCGGTGGACACGGCCCGGGCCGGGACGACCGGCGCGGAGGTCTTGGCCGTCAGGACGTCCTCGGGCAGGCCGACGACCACGGGGCCCGGCCGCCCCGCCGTCGCCACGGCGAACCCCTCGGCCACCTGCTCGGCCGCCCGTTCGGGCCGGTCGAGGGTGATCACGCGCTTGGCCGTGGTGCCGAACCAGCCGGCCGGGGAGAACTCCTGGAAGGACTCCCGGTCCCGGTCGGCCACCGGGATCAGCCCGACGAGCAGGACCATCGGCGTGGCGTCCTGCCAGGCCGTGTGCACCGCGATGGCGGCGTTGGCGGCGCCCGGACCCCGGGTCACGGCGGCGACGCCGGGCCGCCCCGTCAGCCGGGCCTCGGCCAGCGCCATGAACCCCGCGCCGCCCTCCTGTCGGCACACCACCATCTCGACCGGGGAGTCGTGCAGCGCGTCGAGCACCTCGAGGTAGCTCTCGCCGGGCACGCCGTAGACGCGCGGCACCCCGAGCGCCTCGAGCTGGGCGACGAGCAGCGCCCCCGCGGTCCGTTCCGTCCCGTCAGCCACGGACGTCCTCCACGACCTCGTCGTCGCGCCCCAGCGCGAACCTCGGTGCGAGCATGCCGGAGATCGCGGTGATCAGGGCGATCACGATCAGCAGCACCGCCGCGGTCCACGACGCGCCGCCGGCCGCGGCGAGGAAGGCCGACGCGACGAGCGGCACGAACCCGCTGACCACCCCGGCGACGTTGGCGGACAGGGCGACGCCGGAGTAGCGCAGCCGCGCCGGGAACAGCTCGGTCAGCAGGGCGCCGGACACGGCGTAGGGGACGGACAGGCACGCGACGCCGAGCGTCACGCCGAGGATCACCAGGACGGTGCCCCTGGTGTCGATCAGCCAGAACATCGGGAACGCGGCGATCGCGGAAATCAGGCCGCCGGCGACGGTGATCCGGGCGGCGCCGTGGCGCTCCGCGAGCCGGCCACCGGTGACCAGCACGACGATCTCGACGGCGGCCGCGACGAGCGTGGCGCCCAGCATCAGCGACTGCGGCAGCTTCAGCGTCGCGGTGCCGTAGCTGATCACGAAGGTGGTGGCCAGGTAGAACCCGCCGACGCCGAGGAACGCCGACCCGGCACCGACCAGCAGCTGCGGGAGCGAGCGCACCAGCACGTCCTTGACCGGCGAGCTCGCCCGCTCGTCCTCGGCCAGCAGCTGCTCGAACAGCGGGGACTCCTCGACCCGGCGGCGCAGGTACAGCGCGATGCCCAGGAGCGGGAAGGCGATCAGGAACGGGATCCGCCAGCCCCAGGAGTCGAAGCTGTCCTTCGGCAGCGCGGACACCGCGAGGAAGGCGCCCGAGGAGAGCAGCGTGCCGATGGGCGAGCCGATCTGCGGCATCGCCGCGTACCGGCCGCGCTTGTCCTTCGGGGCGTGCTCCACCGCGAGCGTGACCGCGCCGCCCCACTCGCCGCCGACCGCGATGCCCTGCAGCAGGCGCAGCACGGTGAGCGCGATCGGCGCGAGGATCCCGATGGACAGGGCGGTCGGCAACACACCGATCAGGCCGGTGACGATGCCGATCATCGTGACCGTGACGATCAGGCAGGTGCGGCGCCCGATCCGGTCGCCGAGGTGCCCGAACAGGATCGCGCCCAGCGGCCGGGCGGCGAACCCGACGGCGAAGGTGGCGAACGCGGCGAGGGTGGCGGCCACCGGCGAGCCGGTGAAGAACAGCCGGTTGAACACCAGCGAGGCGGCGGTGCCGAAGAGGAAGAAGTCGTACCACTCGAGGGCGGTGCCGACGAAGGCGCCGAAGGCGACCTTCCTCGCCTCGCGGTCGCTGACGACCGCGGTGTGCGCCGGTGTGCTCATGACATCTCCTCAGGGTCGAGACCGAGCGTGGTGGAGCCGTGGGTGGGGCGGCCGCCGAGGAGCGTCGCGACCACCTGGGTCGCGCCGATCCGGTCGGCGGGCAGGGACAGCAGGTCGTCGCCGAGGACGACGAGGTCGGCGTGCTTGCCGGGGGTGAGCGAGCCGCGGACCCGCTCGTCGCCGGCGATCCACGCGGCGTCGAGGGTGTAGGCGCGCAGCGCCGCCTCGACCGGGACGCGCTCGTCGGGACCGAGCACGGTCCCGTCGCGCGTGCGCCGCTGGACCATGGACTGGATGCCGAGCAGCGGCGCGCCGAGCGCGACCGGCCGGTCCGAGCTGCCGGGGACGCGCAGGCCGGCGCGGTGGAACCCGCCGACCCGGTAGAGCGCGTCCGCCCGCTCCGGGCCGACCGCCGCGGCCATGGTGTCGCCGATCTCGTAGAGGAACCGGGCCTGCGGCACGGGCGTGACGCGGAGCTCGGCCATCCGCGCGATCTGCGCCTCGGTGGTCACCGCGGCGTGCTCGATGCGGTGCCGGACCTCCGGGCGCGGGCGCTCCTCCTGCGCCTCGGCGAACGTGTCGAGGGCGAGGTCGACGGCCCGGTCCCCGATGGCGTGCGCGGCGACGGTCCACCCGGACACGTGCGCGTCGACCACCCGCCGGCGCAGCTGCTCGGCGTCGTCCTGGAGGTAGCCGTGGGAGTGCCGGTCGCAGAAGGGGTGCAGCATCGCCGCGGTCCGCGCGACCAGCGAACCGTCGAGGAAGATCTTCATCGGCCCGAGCCGGAGCATGTCGTCGCCGAAGCCGGTGCGCAGGCCGAGGTCGAGGCCGAACCGGTCCGGGTCGGTCGTGTGGCCGCGCAACGGGTGCAGGGCGTCGGACACCGGCATGACCTGCACGCGGACGGGCAGCGGGCCCGCCTGCTGGTAGGCGCCGAGCTCGAGCCCGGAGCGCCCGATCCAGCCGCCGCCCACCCCGCACTCGGTGACGTGGGTGAGGCCCTCGGAGGCGTACACCGCGGCCGCCCGCCGGATCGCCGCCGACAGGTCGGCCAGCGGGTGCGGCACCGCGAGTGCGCCCACCAGGTTCTGGGCCTGCTCCTCCAGCGTCCCGGTCGGCCCGTCCGCGTCGGTCACGACCACGCCGCCCTCGGGCACCGGCCGGTCCCCGATCAGGGCGAGCACCGGCGAGTTCACCGTGCAGACGTGCCCGGAGCGGTGCTTGAGCCAGACCTTGCGGCCGCCGGCCGCCCGGTCCAGCTCCCGCCGGTGCGGGTGGCCGCCGAGGGTGGTGTCGTCGTAGCCGGAGCCGACGACCCAGGCGTCCCCGGGCAGGGTCGCCGCCCGCTCGGCGACGGCCGCGTAGAGCGCCTCGAGATCGGGCAGCCCGGCGAGGGCGATCTCCTCCAGGGACTGGCCGAACCACGCCATGTGGTTGTGCGCGTCGCCGAAACCGGGCACCACGGTCGCGCCCTGCAGGTCGATCTCCCGGCGCGCCCGCACCCCCTCGGGATCGAGGGCGAACACCCGCCCCTGGTGGATCGCGACGGACCGGGCGCGCGGGTGCCCCTCGTCGAGCGTGTGGACGACGGCGTCGGTCAGCAGCAGGTCGATCATGCTCATCCCAGGTGGTGGAGCCGGGTCAGGGGCAGGGTGGGCGAGCGGTGCAGCGGGACCTCACGCCCGTCGACGCGCACCGGGATCGGCTCGGGCGCGACCTCCACCCGCGGCGTCGCCGTGTTGTGGAGCATGTCCGCGCAGGTCAGGCCGCGGCTGTCCGCGATGGTCGAGTACACCCGCCCGGCCGGCAGGCTCGCCCGGTCGGCGTGCCCGGAGACGAAGACGTGCGCCAGGCGCGCGGGCGCGGTGCCGAGCCCGCCGTAGAAGGGCCGCATGCGCCGCGGCTGGGTGAGCCGGGTCGAGCCGGACCCCGAACCCGCGGCGCCCCACGCGACGAACCCGGACTTGAGCACCAGGTCGGGCTGCGCCCCGAACCAGGCCGGGTTCCACAGCACGAGGTCGGCGAGCATCCCCGGACGGACCGACCCGACGTGGTGGGCGAGCCCGTGCGCGACCGCCGGGTTGTGCGTGANGGCTGCGCCCCGAACCAGGCCGGGTTCCACAGCACGAGGTCGGCGAGCATCCCCGGACGGACCGACCCGACGTGGTGGGCGAGCCCGTGCGCGACCGCCGGGTTGTGCGTGAGCTTGGCCAGGTAACGCAGCACGCGGGCGTTGTTGACGACCTCCGGGCCGGTCTCGCCGGCCAGCGTCGCCTGCACGTGGGCGAGCTGCCAGGTGCGGCGGGCGGTCTCGCCGATGCGGCCCATGCCGAGGGCGTCGGAGTTGACGATCGCGATCGCACCGGAGTCGTGCAGGGCGTTCTCCGCGGAGATCGCGTGCTCGCGGATGCGGCTGGCGGCGATGCTCGCGTCGCTGGGCACGTGCGCGTGGCCGCGGTGCACCGTGAGGGTCATCGGGCCCAGCTCGGCGACGGTCGACGGGGTGAGCGGCAGCGTCGGCGTCGTCGAGGAGGTGAGGACGTTGGCCCGGGAGACGATCGTCAGCAGGTCGGGGTGCCCGCCGCCGCCCTCCACGTGGTAGGCGTGCACGGTGCGGCCGCCGACGGCGTCGAGGGTGTCTGCGAGGTAGCCGGACTCGTTGAGCGTGTCGGTGTGCAGCGCGACGGGCAGGTCCGCGGCCTCGGCGACGCCCAGGCACGTGTCGATCACCGGGGGAGTGGCGCCCCAGTCCTCGTGGATCTTGAACCCGCCGGCGCCCGAGGCCACCGCCTCCTCCAGCAGCGCGCCGCTGGTGGAGCTGCCGCGGGCGAGGAAGGCGGCGTTGATCGGCACGTCCGCCCAGCCCTCGATGAGGGTGTGCAGGTTCTGCCGGGGGTTCGCGCCGACGTCCCAGACGCCGCCCATCCCCATTCCGACCAGCGTGGTCACGCCGGCGGAGAGCGCGGCGGGGGCGAGGTCGGCGTTGGACAGGTGCACGTGCGAGTCGACGATCCCCGGGGTCGCGATCAGACCCTCGCCGGTGATCATCGCGGTGTGGGCGTCGACCTCCAGCTCCACCCCGGCCTGGACCTGCGGGTTGCCCGCGCGGCCGACGCCGACGACGCGGCCGTCCTTGATCCCGATGTTGGTCTTGCGCACGCCCAGCAGCGGGTCGACCAGCACCACCCCGAGGACGATCATGTCCAGGGCGCTCGCCCGGTCCGCCGAGCTGCTGACCAGCGCGCCGTGCCGGGCGGTCTTGCCGCAGCCGCCCAGCAGCTCCTCGCCGGGCTCGGTGTCGTCGGCCTCCACCTCGATCCACAGGTCGGTGTCGGCGAGCCGGATCCGGTCGCCCGTCGTGGGGCCGTAGAGGCGGGCGTACTCGCGGCGCTCGACCGTCGTCATGCCTCGGTCCTCCCCATCCGGACCACCGGGACTTCCCGTTCCGCGCCCGCTTCCACCTTCAGCGACGTCCCGGCCGGCAGGTCCAGCCGGAAGCTCCCCGCGTCGGCCAGGTCGACCTCCAGCGCCGGGTTGAGCCGGTCCAGCTGGACGTGCGAGGACACCCAGATCGCCAGGTGACCGCGGTTGTGCAGGCGCGCGGTGCCGCGCTCGCGGCCGGGCGCCAGCTCGCGCGGCGGGCCCTCGGCGCGGAAGGCCCCGGGCCCGTCGGCGGGCGGGGCGCCGAACGGGTGGTCGACGTGGACGAGCACCGTGCCGTGCGGGAACAGAGCCTCCACCTGCAGCGCCGGCACGGCGGCGGCGACGCCGTCGACGAGGCGCGCCGGGTCGACGACGGTGCGGGCACGGGCGACGACCTCCTCGTAGGGCAGGTCGTCCCATGCCATCTCGCAGATCTCGTCGCAGACCAGGGCGACGGCGTCGGGCGCGCCGAGCTTCGCGCCGCGCTCCAGCCGGCGACGCGCGAGCGAGGCCGCGCTGTGCAGCAGCAGCCGCTCGGTCTCTCGCGGGGTCAGGTGCACGGGCACAGAATGGCCGTCGCACGCCGCCGGGGGTAGCACTTCGCGCAGCGCGATGTGACCGGGATGATGGGCAGATGCACAACCCGCGTGACATCGGGCCGACCTCCGGGCCGACCTCCGGGTCGACCTCCGGGCCGAACCCGGGGCCGCCCCTGAGCGACGACGCCCGCTGGGCGGTGCTCGTGGGCCGGCTGCGCGCGGACTCGGGCGGGCTGGTCGACGAGTTCGTGCAGCGGGTCCGCCGGATCGCCCCGTACGGGCGCGGGCTGGTGCCGCCCGACCGCCTGGTCGCCGACGCCGACCTGACCTTCGACCACCTGCTGCGCCGGATCGCGGGACAGGACGTCCCGGAGCGGCTGGCGCACGTCGGCGAGGCCATCGGGCGGGACCGGGCCCGGCGCGGCGTCCCGCTCAACGAGCTGCTCTCGGCGGTGCGGCTCGACTTCCGGGTGCTGTGGTCGGCGCTGCGCGACCGGGCGACGCCGGAGGAGCGCGACGTCCTGGTCTCGCGGGTCGAGCACATGTGGGCGGTCGTCGAGGACTACACGCTGCAGATCCAGGCCGGCTACCAGGAGGAGGCGGCGTTCCTGGCGCGCGAGCGGCACGGCGAGCGGACCGCGCTGGTGGGCGAGCTGCTGGGCAGCGAGGACCCCGACCCGGACCAGGTCGAACGCGTGGCGCTCGCGCTGGCCGTCGACGTCGACGCGGACTTCCTGGTCGCCGCCGCCGGCGCGACGTCCGGTGCGGCCCTGCGGCGCGCGGCCGAGGCGCTGGCCGCCGGGGGCCGGGTGGCGCACGTGCAGTCCACGGGGCCGCACAGCGTCCTGATCGCGGCGTGGCAGGGCGGGACCGGGCCACCGGTGCGGGCGGTGCTCGACGGCGTCCCGTGCGGGGTCGGGCCGCTCGCCCACGGGCTGGCCAACGTCCCGCGCTGCGCACGGCTGGCGACCGAGGTCGCGTCGGTCGGCTCGGGTCCGGGGCCGGTCGAGCTGGGGGACGCCTGGCTGCCGCTCGCCGCGGGGCGGCTCTCGGACACCGCGGCCGAGCTCGTCGACTCCGTGCTGTCCGGGTTGGCGGCGGCGCCACCGGGGGAGCGGGACCGGCTGCTGGAGACCGTGCGGGCGTACGCGGAGTCGGGGTCGGTGAAGGAGGTCGCGGAGCGGTCCTTCTGTCACCGCAACACGGTGCTGAACCGGTTGCGCCGGTTCACCGCGCTGACCGGGCGGGACGTCACCCGGCCGGCCGACGCGGCCGTCGTGCTGCTCGCGTTGGCGGCGGTGCGGTGAGCGGTCTTGCCCCGGGCGGGTCCGCCCCCTAACGTACAACCATGTGGTTGTACGTGAGCTGAGCCCGGACGAGGTCGACCGGATCTTCCACGGCCTCGCCGACGCGACCCGGCGCGACATCGTCGAGCAGGTGCTGCGCGAGGCGCAGTCCATCTCGACGCTGGCCCGCCGGTACGACATGAGCTTCGCCGCCGTGCAGAAGCACGTGGCGGTGCTCGAGCGGGCCGCGCTCGTCACCAAGCAACGACGTGGACGGGAGCAGCTCGTGCACGGCAACCCGGAGGCCCTGCACCGCGCGGCCCGCCTGCTCGAGGACTACGAGCGGATCTGGCGGCACCGCGTGCGGGCGATCGAGGACATCCTCGCCGAGGACGCGCTCGCCGAGGACCCGGAGGAGAGGACGCAACCATGACCGTGATCGACGTCCGCAAGGACCCGGAGGCCCTGACCCTGACCTTCGTCGCCGAGTTCGACGCCCCCGTCGAGCAGGTGTGGCAGGTGTGGGAGGACCCGCGCCGGCTGGAACGGTGGTGGGGGCCGCCGACCTGGCCGGCGACCTTCGTGGAGCACCGGTTCGTGGTCGGTGGGCGGTCGCGCTACCACATGACCGGCCCGGAGGGGGAGAAGGCCCGCGGGTGGTGGCGGATCACCGCGATCGACGCGCCGACCAGGCTCGAGTTCGACGACGGCTTCGCCGACGAGGCAGGCGAGCCGGTCGACGAGAAGGACGTCACCCATGCCGTCGTCACGCTCGAGTCCACGGACGTCGGCACGCGCATGACGACCGTCACGACCTTCGTCAGCCTCGAGCAGCTGGAGCGGATGGCCGCGATGGGCATGGAGGAGGGGATGCGCGAGGCGATGGGCCAGATCGACGCCGTGCTGGCGAGCTGAGGGGTACCGGCGAGGCTGCGGGGGCGAGGGTCCGCGGGGGCGAGGGGTGCCCGCGGGGCCACGGGTGCGGCGGGGACCCTGTGCCGGGCGGAGAGTGGCGCGGCTGACAGTCGGCGGACCTCGGGAAACGGCGGGCGGCTCGTTAGCCTCGTCGCGTGTCCGCCCGTGCGTCGTCGCCCGCCACCGACCTGGCCACCACCGTGGTCTTCGCCGCGTTCATCGCGGTGCTCGGCCTCTTCCCGGGGGTGTACGTCGGCGCCACCGGGGTGCCGATCGTCGTGCAGAACATGGGGCCGTTCCTGGCCGGCGTGCTGGTGGGGGCGCGGCGGGCGGTGTTCGCGGTGGTGCTGTTCCTCGCCCTGGTGGCGATCGGCCTGCCGCTGCTGTCCGGGGGCCGCGGCGGGCTCGCCCCCTTCGTCGGCCCCAGCGGCGGCTTCCTGCTCGGCTGGATCCTCTCGGCGTTCGTCTCCGGTCTGATCGCGCAGGCCGGGGCGCGGCGCGGGCGGCCGGGGCTGCCCGTGCTCCTGCTCGCCGCGCTCGCCGGACTGGTCGCCGACTACGTGATCGGCGTGCCCTGGCTGGCGGTGCAGACCGGGTCGTGGAGCACGGCGGTCACCGGTTCGCTCGTCTTCGTGCCCGGTGACCTCGCCAAGGTCGTGGTCGCGGCGCTGATCGCGTCCGTGGTGCACCGTGCCCTGCCCGGACGCCTGGTCGGGACGGTGGGGACGCGGGCGCGGTGAGCGGCGGGGTGCGCGGCGGGGTGACCGGCGCAGCCGCCCGGCCGGCCACGCCGCCGGTCCTGGGCGGGGCCGCGGTGCCCGCCGGTCTGCTGGCCCGGGCGCACGCGGCCGCGGCGGAGCTGGCCCGGCGAGGGGTGCGGGAGGGCAGCCGGGTCGCCGTGGAGGGCGGTTCCCACGACCTACTCGCCTGGTTCCTCGGCGCGGACCTGCTCGGCGCCGCGACCCTCGTCGTCGAGCCGCGCTGGACGCCGCGCGAGCGGGCCGCCGTCGTCGTCGCCGCCGGTCCGGACCTGGTCGCGCACCCCGCCGAACCCGCCCCGGACGGCCACGAGGACACGAGCGCCGGGCACACCGCCGTCGCCCCGGCCGGGGAGGACCGCACCGCCTTCTACCTCCCGACCACCTCCGGCAGCAGCGGCCGCCCGACCGTGCTGCAGCGCTCCCGGGACTCGTGGCTGCGCAGCTTCGCCGCGCTCGGCCCGGTGTCCGGCCCCGTGCTGATCGCCGGGCCGCTCAGCTCGTCGCTCTTCCTCTTCGGCGCCCTCCACGCCCTGTGGTGCGGCGCCGAGCTCCGGCTCGGACGTGCGACGGACGCGCGCGGGGCGGCGGCCGTGCACGTCGTGCCGGCCATGCTCGCCGATCTGGTGGCCGCACAGGAACGCGCGCCCGCCCCGGCCGCGCTGCGCACCGTCGTCTGCGGCGGGGCGCACCTCGGCGAGGGCCTGCGGGCCCGGTTCGCCCGCGCCTTCCCCGGCGCCGAGCTCGTCGAGTACTACGGCTCGGCCGAGCACTCCCTGATCGCGATCCGGCGCGGCGCCGGACTTCGGCCGGTGCCGGGGGTCGATCTGCAGCTCCGGGACGGCACGCTCTGGGTCCGCTCGCCCCTCGCCGCCGACGGCGCCCTGCGCGCCGGCCGGCTCGACCCGGCCGCGGAGTGGACCACCGTGGGCGACCGGGCCGACCTCCACGACGGCACGCTCACCGTGCACGGCCGCGGCTCCGCGGTGATCTCCAGCGGCGGCCGGCTCGTCGCGGCCGAGGAGGTGGAGACCGTGCTGCGCGAGGTCCCGGGCGTCGACGACGTCGTGGTCACCGGGACCCCGCACCCCCGGCTCGGGGCGCTGGTCACCGCCGTGGTCGAGGGGGAGCCCGCGCTCGCCGACCTGCGCGCGGCGGCCCGCCACGCCCTCGAGCCCGGCAAGCGCCCCCGGGTGTGGCTGCGCGCGAAGGTCCTGCCGCGCACCGCCTCCGGCAAGCCCGCCCGGGCCGTGATCGCCGAGGAGCTGGTCGCCGGGGTGCTCGACGCGGAGCCGCTGCGGTGAGCGCCCCCGGGAGTGCTCCCGCGACCGCGCCCGCGCCCGCGCCCGCGACCGCGCCGGTGATCGTCGCGGCCCGGCGCACCCCGATCGGCACCGCGGGCGGCGTCCTGCGCGACCTGGCCGCGGACGAGCTGGCCGCCCCCGTGCTCCGCGCTCTCCTCGCCGACGCCGGGCTCACCACCGTCGACGACGTCCTGCTCGGCAACGTCTTCGGCCCCGGCGGCAACACCGCCCGGGCCGACGCGCTGCGCGCCGGGCTCGCCGCGGGGGTCCCGGGCCTCACCGTCGACCGGCAGTGCGCCAGCGGGCTCGCCGCGATCACGGTGGCCGCCGCGCTGATCCGCGCCGGGGAGGGCGAGGCCTACCTGGCGGGCGGCGTCGAGAGCGCCTCGACCGCCCCGCACCGGCTGTGGCGCACCGACCCGCCGCAGGCCTACACCCGCGCCCCGTTCGCGCCCGCCGAGCTCGGCGACCCGGAGATGGGGGAGGCCGCGGACCTGGTCGCGGCGGAGGCCGGGATCTCCCGCGAGCGGCAGGACCGCTTCGCGCTGCGCAGCCACGAGCGCGCGGTCGCGGCCCGGGCCGCCGGCCGGTTCGACGACGAGCTGGTCGAGGTGGCCGGGGTCCGTCGCGACCAGCGCCCCCGTGCGGGCTTCACCGCGGCCCGCCTGGCCCGGTTCCGCCCCGCCTTCACGGAGAACGGCACGGCGACCGCGGCCAACTCCTGCGGGGTCAGCGACGGCGCCGCCGCGGTGCTCATCGTGTCGGAGCGGGTGCGGCGGGAGCGGAACCTGCCCGGGCTGCGGCTGGTGGTGAGCGCGACCTCCGGCTGCGACCCCCGGCGGCTCGGGCTCGGCGTCGTGCCGGCCCTGCGCGAGGTGCTCGAGTACGGCACGCCGCAGGTCACCGAGTTCACCGAGGCCTTCGCCGGGCAGGCGCTGGCGTGCCTGGACGCGGCCGGTCTCGACGAGGAGACCGTCAACCGCGACGGCGGCGCCATCGCCCTCGGCCACCCCTGGGGCGCCTCCGGAGCCGTGCTGGCGGTGCGGCTGTTCGCGCAGCTCGTGCGGCAGGGGCGGGGCGGGTCCGGGCTCACCGCGCTGTCGGCGGGTGGCGGGCTGGGCGTCGCGGCCCTGTGGCAGGCCGTCGGGCCGGACGGCGAGCCGGTGCCACCGGGAGGGGCGCGGTGATCACGTTCGAGGGCGTCGGGCACCGCTACGAGGAGCGGGTGGTGCTGCACGAGGTCGACCTGGCGCTCCCGGAGCGGCGGATCGGCTTCGTCGGGGCCAACGGCTCGGGCAAGTCCACGTTGGCGCGCATGGTGAACGGGCTCGTCCTGCCGACCGAGGGCCGGGTGCTGGTCGACGGCCTGGACCCGGCCGAGAAGGGCCCGGCGGTCCGCCAGCGGGTCGGGTTCGTGTTCACCAACCCGGACAGCCAGATCGTGATGCCGACCGCGGGCGAGGACGTCGCGTTCTCGTTGCGCCGCAGCGGGTTGTCGCGCCCGGAGCGCGCCCGCCGCGCCGCCGAGGTGCTCGCCGCGCACGGCCTGGAGGGCTACGCCGACCATCCCGCCCATCAGCTCTCCGGGGGCCAGAAGCAGCTGCTCGCGCTGTGCGGGATGCTCGCCCTGGACCCCGACGTCCTGGTCTGCGACGAGCCGACCACCCTGCTCGACCTGCGCAACACCCGCCGCTTCGCCGAGATCGTGGCGGGGCTGCGCCAGCAGGTGCTGCTGGTGACCCACGACCTCGAGCTGCTGGCCGGCTTCGACCGGGTCGTCGTGCTCGACGAGGGCCGGGTCGTGGCCGACGACGAGCCGGAGCCGGCGATCCGGTACTACCGGAAGCTGTGCGAGACGTGACGCCGCTCGGGCTGTACTCGCCGGGGGACAGCGTGCTGCACCGCGCCCCCGCCGGGGCGAAGCTGCTGGTGCTGCTGGCGCTCGTGACCGCCGTCGTGCTCGTCGGGTCGGCGGCGTGGCTGGGCGGGGCGTGCGGGGTCGTCGCGGCCGGGTACGCGGTCGCGCGCATCCCCGTGCGGCGGGTCCTGCCGCTGCTGCGCACCCTGCTCCTGCTCGCCGTGCTGGTGGGCGCCCTGCAGGGCTGGCTGCTGGGGTGGCAGCCGGCGCTCGTCACCGTCCTGCGGCTCTCCGCCTCCCTCGCCGCGGCGGGTCTGTTCACCCTGACCACCCGGATCGACGCCGTCGTCGCCACGGTCGAGCGCGCGCTCGGCCCGCTGCGCCGGATCGGGGTGCGGGCGGACCGGCTCGGCCTGCTCGTCGGCCTCACCGTGCAGGCCGTGACCACCCTGTCCGCGATCGCGGGCTCGGTGCGCGAGGCCGCCCGGGCCCGTGGCGCGGAGCGCTCGCCGACCGCCTTCGCCGTGCCCTTCGTCGTCCGCACGCTGCGGCACGCCGACGAGCTGGGGGAGGCGCTCGCCGCCCGGGGGATCGGGGACGAGGCCGACGATCCCGATCACCTCGACACCACGGGCGGACGGGGCCGGGCCGGGCCGGGGGTGCCGTAACGTCCCGGGCACCCGACCACCGCCGGACCCACCCCTCACCGCGCCGCAGGAGCCGCCCGTGACCGCGCCACCCGTCCCGCAGGCCGACGCCCCGACCTGGTTCCGGGCCGCCCTCGCCGAGGAGCCCGAGACGGGTGCGGTCGAGGTCGACGGCGCCTCCGTCGCCTTCCGCGCGTGGGGCCCGCCCGGCGAGGGGGTGCTGCTGATCCACGGCGGCGCGGCCCACGCGCGCTGGTGGGACCATCTCGGCCCGCTGCTCGTCGGGCCCGAGGGCCGGCGGGTGGTCGCCCTGGACCTCTCGGGGCACGGGGACTCGGGCCGGCGCGAGCGCTACACGCTGCAGCAGTGGGCCGCGGAGGCCCTCGCGGTCGCCGGCGCGGCCGGGCTCGCCCCGCTGCCGGTGATCCTGGGGCACAGCATGGGCGGGATGGTCGCGCTGATCGCCGCACAGGAGTTCGGCGACCGGCTCGGCGGGGCCGTCGCGATCGACACCCCGGTGCGCGAGATGCCACCGGAGGACCGGGCCGCCCGGCAGCGCCGGGCCTTCGGCCCGCTGCGCGTCTACGCCGAGCGCGAGCGCGCGATCCGGCACTTCCGCACGGTGCCGCCGCAGCAGGGCGAGCCGTACGTGCTCGCGCACATCGCCGCGCACTCGCTGCGCGCGGTCGAGGGCGGATGGTCCTGGAAGTTCGACCCCAGGGTGTTCGCGCGCAACCCCCTGACCCCGGACGACCTCGACATCCCCGGCTGCCGGGTCGCGCTGTTCCGCGCCGAGCACGGGCTGATGCCGAAGGACATGGGCGAGCTGGTGAGCGACCGGCTGGGCCGCGGCGTGCCCGTCGTCGAGATCCCCGCGGCGGCGCACCACGTGATGATCGACTCGCCGATCGCGCTGGTCACCGGGCTGCGTACGCTGCTGGCCGACTGGCGGCACTCCCGTGCCGCGACCCCCGGGGAGGTTCTCGCATGACGACCGTCGGGCCCGCGCCGACGCTGCTGGAGCTGCTCGACCTCGAGCGCATCGACCGCGACCTGTTCCGCGCGTGCACGGTGTTCGAGGAGGAGCACGCGCTGTTCGGCGGGCAGGTGGCCGCGCAGGCGCTGCTGGCGGCCGGGCGGACCGTGCCGGAGGACCGGGCGCCCCACTCCCTGCACGGCTACTACCTGCGCGGCGGGCACTCCTCGCGGCCGACGGTCTTCCAGGTGCACCGGGACCGCGACGGCCGCTCCTTCACCGCCCGCCGGGTCGTCGCGATCCAGGACGGCGAGGTGATCTTCAACATGGCGGCCTCGTTCGCGGTGGACCAGGGCGGCCCCGACACCTCCGTGGATCCCGTGCCCGAGGCACCCGACCCCGACACGCTGCCGGGTGCGCCGGTGCCGCGGGTCTTCGGCTTCGAGGGCCGCACGGTGCGCACGCAGCCGGGTGCGCGCGAGTTCCCGATCCGGTACTGGACCCGCTGCACCGAGCCGCTGGCCGACGAGCCGCTCGTGCACGCCTCGGCGCTGACCTACATCTCGGACATGTTCGGCGCGTTCCCGCCGGTGAGGGGCGGGGTGCCCGGGCCGAGCCTGGACCACGCGCTCTGGTTCCACCGCCCGGTGCGGGCCGACGACTGGATGCTGATCGACCTCGTGCCGCGCAGCGCCGCGGGCGGCCGCAACTGGTACACGGGCACGCTGCACGACCGCGCGGGCCGGCACGTCGCGAGCCTGACCCAGGAGTGCCTGTTCCGCGAGCCGCGCTCCTGACCCGGCCGGGAGCACGACGGCGGCTCACCGCGACCCCGACCGCCGCCGTCGCGCGGCCGCTCCCGCCAGTGGTGCCGCGCGCCCTTCCCCGGTGCGCGGTCCCGTGCGGGGCGGAAGCCCTGCTGCTCGACCCGGTGCTACTCGACCCGGTGCGAGGGCCGCGCCTCCGGCGGCAGCACGCCCCAGTCGATGAGCTGGTCGGTCAGCTCGCCCGGGGTCATGTCGTAGATGATCGCCAGCGAGCGCAGGTCCTCGGCCCGGATGGAGAGGACCTTGCCGTTGTAGTCGCCGCGCTGGGACTGGATCGCGGCGGCGTAGCGGGCCAGCGGGCCCACCTTGTCCGCGGGCAGCTGCTGGAGCCGCTCGAGGTTGATGACGATCTTCGTGGCCGGCTCCGAGCCGGAGGGTACGCGGCCCTCGGGCAGCAGCTCGGCCACCGGGACCCCGTAGAAGTCGGCCAGCTCGGCGAGCTTCTGGACGGTCACCGCGCGGTCGCCGCGCTCGTACGACCCGACGACGACCGCCTTCCAGCGGCCCCCCGACTTCTGTTCGACGCCGTGCAGCGACAGCCCCTGTTGCTGCCGGATGGCCCGGAGCTTGCTCCCGAGCGCCTTGGCGTAGTCGCCCATGTGGCGATCTCCTCATTCCTGGTCTTCCCGGCCGGTGGGGCCGGAAGCGGACCTCGTACCGCTGAGTGGTGAGCGGGTGGTGCTGAGCGACGGTGCGCTCCGGTGATGCTCGCTGGTCTCGGCTGATCCCGTCGTGGGACGAGGTCGGTGTCCCCGCTGCCGCGGCCACCCTCGCCACTGTCGATCAATACGCAGAGTAATCATGCGCCGGTCTCGCGTCGCAGGTCAAGCCGGGTGGCCCCGGACGGGTGCCAGGTGGGGCATTCCCACCCGATCGAAGGACGCTTCGTCCCCCGACGGCGGTATCAATCCGGTGGGTCGCCCGCCCGGCCGCGACGCCCCGCGAGCGTTGGTGCGCATGGTGTCCGTGTGGGTGTGGCCCTGTGTGACGGTACGCGCCGTGACCGTCGCGGAGTCGTCGCGCGAGCCGGGGGCGACGGCGGGAGCCTGCCCGCGCGTTGCCCGATCGTGACTCGGCCGTGACCTCCCGCGGACCGGCCCGCGACCGGTTCGCGACCCGTCCCCGCCGGGTCCGGGAACGTGACGAACGGCGCCCCCGCCCGCGCGGCCCGCGGCCCGGCCGCTTGCTAACCTCGGGCCCCGACAGTCCTTTAACCCCGTCCCGTGAGGCGGGAAAGGAGAGCTCCTCGTGGCGAACCCTCGCCGCGGGGACGTCGGTGGGGGGCAGGGTCCTGCCCGGGAGCTGCTGAGCAGCGCCGACGTCACCCGCACCATCGCGCGCATCGCGCACCAGATCATCGAGAAGACCGCGTTCGGCCCCGGCAACACCGGCGACCTCGTGCTCCTGGGTATCCCCACCCGCGGCACCGTGCTGACCCGCCGGCTCGCCGCCGCCATCACCGAGTTCACCGGCGCCGAGCCGGCGGTCGGCTCGCTCGACGTCACCCTCTACCGGGACGACCTGCGCCGCGGCCCCACCCGCGCGCTCGTCGACTCCGCGGTGCCGGAGGGCGGGATCGACGGGAAGCTCGTCGTGCTGGTCGACGACGTGCTCATGTCCGGCCGCACCACCCGCGCCGCGCTCGACGCGCTGCGGGACGAGGGCCGCCCCCGCGCCGTCCAGCTCGCCGTGCTGGTCGACCGCGGCCACCGCGAGCTGCCGATCCGGGCGGACTACGTCGGCAAGAACGTGCCGACCTCGCGCACGGAGAAGATCCTCGTCCGGCTCACCGAGTCCGACGACCGGGACGGGGTGCTGATCGAGCGGGGTGCGGAGGCGGCAGCTGCGCAGCCGACCACCGGCCCCACCGGCACCGAGGCGCAGCCCACCACCGGCCCGGCGGCGGAGCCGGACACCGACGGGGGCGACGAGTGAAGCACCTGCTCTCGATCGCGGATCTCGACGCGGCCACCGCGACCGGGCTGCTGGACACCGCGAGCCGGCTCAAGGACACCCTGCTGGGCCGCGAGGTCCGCAAGCTGCCGACCCTGCGCGGCCGCACCGTCGTCACCCTGTTCTACGAGGACTCCACCCGCACCCGCGTCTCCTTCGAGATCGCCGGCAAGTGGATGAGCGCCGACACCATCAACGTCAGCGCCAAGGGCTCGTCGGTGTCCAAGGGCGAGTCGCTGCGCGACACCTCGCTGACCATCTCGGCGATGGGCGCGGACTGCGTGATCGTGCGGCACCCCGCCTCCGGCGCGGCGCACCGGATCGCCGGGTGGGCCGACAGGGACGCCGCGACGACCGGCACCCACACCTCGATCGTCAACGCCGGCGACGGCACCCACGAGCACCCCACCCAGGCCCTGCTCGACGCCGCCACCCTGCGGGAGAGGCTGGGCTCGGTCGCCGGGCGCCGGATCGGGATCGTCGGCGACGTCCTGCACAGCCGGGTCGCCCGGTCGAACGTGCTGCTGCTCTCGACGCTGGGCGCGGAGGTCGTGCTGATCGCCCCGCCCACCCTGCTGCCCACGGGCGTGGCCGAGTGGCCGTGCCGGGTCTCGCACCACCTCGACGCCGAGCTCCCGGCGCTCGACGCGGTGATGATGCTGCGCGTGCAGGCCGAGCGCATGCACGGCGGCTTCTTCCCCTCGGCCCGCGAGTACTCGATCGCCTACGGGCTCACCGAGAACCGGCTCGGGCTGCTGCCGGAGGGCGCGCCCGTGCTGCACCCCGGCCCGATGGTGCGCGGCATGGAGATCGCGCCCGCCGTGGCCGACGCCCCCAACGCCGCGGTCCTCGCCCAGGTGCGCAACGGCGTGCACGTGCGGATGGCCGTCCTCTACCACCTGCTGGCCGGAGCGCCCGAATGACGGATCTGCTGATCACCGACGCCAGGCCCTACGGCGAGGAGGCGGTCGACCTGCTCGTGCGGGCGGGCGTCGTCGCCGAGATCGGCACGGGGCTCACCGCGTCCGAGGGCGTCGCGACCCTCGACGCCGGCGGGCACGTCCTGCTGCCCGGGCTCGTCGACCTGCACGTGCACCTGCGCGAGCCGGGCGGCGAGGAGTCCGAGACGATCGAGACCGGCTCGCACGCCGCCGCGCTGGGCGGTTACACCGCGGTCTTCGCCATGCCCAACACCGACCCGGTGGCCGACACCGCCGTCGTCGTGGAGCACGTGCGGCGCCGCGGCGAGGAGGTCGGCCTGGTCGACGTGCACCCGGTCGGCGCGGTCACCACCGGGCTGAAGGGCGAGAAGCTCGCCGAGCTCGGGACCATGGCGCAGTCCGCGGCGCAGGTGCGGATGTTCTCCGACGACGGCCGCTGCGTGAACGACCCGCTGATCATGCGCCGCGCGCTGGAGTACGCGAGCGCGCTCGACGTCGTGATCGCCCAGCACGCCGAGGACCACCGGCTCACCGGTGGCGCGCAGGCGCACGAGGGCGCGATCGCCTCCCGGCTGGGCCTGGCCGGCTGGCCCGCCACGGCCGAGGAGACGGTCGTCGCGCGGGACTGCGCGCTGGCCCGCGAGGCGGGCGCGGCGCTGCACGTCTGCCACGTCTCCTCGCTGCACAGCGTCGCGGTGCTGCGGGCGGCCAAGGCGCAGGGCGTGCGGGTGAGCGCCGAGGTCACCCCGCACCACCTGCTGCTCACGGACGGACGGCTGACCGGCTACGACCCGGTCAACAAGGTCAACCCGCCGCTGCGCACCGGGGCGGACACCCAGGCCATGCGGGAGGCGCTGGCCGAGGGCGTGATCGACGTCGTCGCGACCGACCACGCCCCGCACGCGTCCCAGTACAAGGACACGGAATGGGCGGCCGCGAAGCCGGGCATGCTGGGCCTGCAGACGGCGCTGTCGGTGGTGATCCACACCATGGTCGAGCCGGGCCTGCTGGACTGGCACGGCGTCGCGCGGGTGATGTCGGAACGGCCCGCCGAGATCGGCAACCTGGCGGACCAGGGCCGGCCGATCGCCGTCGGGGAGCCGGCGACGTTCGCGCTCGTCGACCCGGACGCGCAGTGGACGGTCCGCGGCGCCGCGCTGGCGAGCAAGGCGGCGAACACGCCGTACGAGGGAATGCGACTGCCCGGAGCGGTGGTCGCCACGGTTCTGCGTGGCCGGATCACGGCCCGCGACGGGAAGGTTGTGGCGTGAGCGAGCGCGCGAGCGAACCATCGGCGCGGCACGGGCAGGCAGTCCTCGTGCTCGAGGACGGACGGATCTTCCGCGGTGAGGAGTTCGGCGCCGTGGGGGAGGCCCTCGGCGAGGCCGTGTTCACCACCGGGATGACCGGCTACCAGGAGACCCTCACCGACCCCTCCTACCACCGGCAGATCGTGGTGCAGACCGCGCCGCAGATCGGCAACACCGGCTGGAACGACGAGGACGACGAGTCCACCGGCATCCAGGTGGCGGCGTACGCCGTGCGCGACCCCGCCCGCCGGCCGTCGAACTGGCGGTCCAGCGGCTCGCTGGACGACGCGCTGCGCCGGCAGGGGATCGTCGGCATCGCGGGCATCGACACCCGCGCGGTCGTGCGGCACCTGCGCGAGCGCGGCGCCATGCGTGCCGGGGTCTTCTCCGGCACCTCGCTCGGCTCGGACGAGATGCTCGTCGAGCGGGTGCGGCAGAGCCCGGGCATGGAGGGCGCGGACCTCTACGGCGCGGTCACCACGAAGGCCCCGTACGTGCGGGAGGCGGTGGGGGACAAGAAGTTCACCGTCGCCGCGCTCGACGTCGGGATCAAGTTCAACACCCCGCGGATGATGGCCCAGCGCGGCATCGAGGTGCACGTGCTGCCCGCCGACACCTCGTTCGAGCAGCTGCTCGCGGTCCGGCCCGACGGCGTCTTCCTCTCCAACGGCCCGGGCGACCCGGCCACGGCCGACGTCCCCGTCGAGCTGACGAAGCAGGTGCTGGAGCGGCGCATCCCGCTGTTCGGCATCTGCTTCGGCAACCAGATCCTGGGCCGCGCGCTCGGCCGCGGCACCTACAAGCTGCGCTACGGGCACCGCGGGATCAACATCCCGGTCGTCGAGCACGCCACCGGGCGGGTCGCGATCACCTCGCAGAACCACGGCTTCGCCGTCGAGGGCAGCGCGGGGGAGCGCTTCGACACCCCGTTCGGCACCGGCGTCGTCAGCCACACCTGCCCCAACGACGGCTGCGTCGAGGGACTGACCGGGCTGGACTTCCCGGCCTTCAGCGTGCAGTACCACCCGGAGGCGGCCGCGGGCCCGCACGACGCCGCGGACCTGTTCGACCGCTTCTGCCAGCTCATGAGCGACAACCCGGTGACCCACGGGGACGCCGGCACCGAGGAGGCCGGCGGCCGACACCGCCTGCTCGACCAGAACGGGGGAGCGGTCTGATGCCGCGCCGCGAGGACATCCGGCACGTGATGGTGATCGGCTCCGGGCCGATCGTGATCGGCCAGGCCGCGGAGTTCGACTACTCCGGCACCCAGGCCTGCCGCGTGCTGCGCGCCGAGGGCCTGCGGGTCTCGCTGGTCAACTCCAACCCGGCGACGATCATGACGGACCCCGAGTTCGCCGACGCCACCTACGTCGAGCCGGTCACCCCCGAGTTCGTCGAGAAGGTCATCGCCGCCGAGCGGCCCGACGCCCTGCTGGCCACCCTGGGCGGGCAGACCGCGCTGAACACCGCGATCGCCCTGCACGAGAACGGGGTGCTCGAGCGCTACGGCGTCGAGCTCATCGGCGCGGACGTCGACGCCATCCAGCGCGGCGAGGACCGGCTCAAGTTCAAGGAGATCGTGCAGGCCGTCGGCGGCGACGTGCCGCGCTCGGCGGTCTGCCACTCGATGGACGAGGTCCGGGCGGCCGCCGCCGAGCTCGGGCTCCCGGTCGTGATCCGGCCGTCGTTCACCATGGGCGGCCTCGGCTCCGGCATGGCGCACACCGACGAGGAGCTCGAGCGGCTCGCCGGGGCGGGGCTGGCCGCGTCGCCGGTCACCGAGGTGCTGATCGAGGAGTCGGTGCTCGGCTGGAAGGAGTTCGAGCTCGAGCTCATGCGCGACCACCACGACAACGTGGTCGTCGTCTGCTCGATCGAGAACCTCGACCCGATGGGCGTGCACACCGGCGACTCGATCACCATCGCGCCGGCGATGACCCTGACCGACCGCGAGTACCAGCACATGCGGGACGTGGGCATCGCCGTGCTGCGCGAGGTCGGCGTCGACACCGGCGGCTGCAACATCCAGTTCGCGGTCCACCCGGACACGGGCCGGCTCGTCGTCATCGAGATGAACCCGCGGGTGTCCCGGTCCTCGGCGCTGGCCTCGAAGGCCACCGGCTTCCCGATCGCGAAGATCGCCGCGAAGCTCGCCGTGGGCTACACGCTCGACGAGATCCGCAACGACATCACCGGCGAGACCCCGGCCGCGTTCGAGCCGACGCTGGACTACGTCGTCGTCAAGATCCCGCGGTTCGCGTTCGAGAAGTTCCCGGGCGCCGACCCCGAGCTCACCACCACGATGAAGAGCGTCGGCGAGGCCATGGCGCTGGGCCGCTCCTTCCCGGAGGCGTTCGGCAAGGCGCTGCGCTCCATGGAGCGCTCCGCGATCGGCTTCTGGACCACGCCGGACCCGGCCGCGCCGCCGACGGACGACGAGATCCGCAACCCCACCGACGGGCGCATCTACGCCGTCGAGCGGGCGCTGCGGGCCGGGCGGACGGTCGACGAGGTCGCCGAGATCTCCGGCATCGACCCCTGGTTCGTCGACCAGGTCCAGCTGCTCGTCGAGCTGCGCGCGGAGATCGAGGCCGCGCCGGTGCTCGACGGCACCCTGCTGCGCCGGGCGAAGCGGGCAGGCCTCTCCGACCGGCAGCTCGCCGCGATCCGCCCCGAGTTCGCGGGCGAGGACGGCGTGCGGGCGCTGCGCCACCGGCTCGGCATCCGGCCGGTCTTTAAGACCGTCGACACCTGCGCCGCGGAGTTCGCGGCGCGGACGCCGTACCACTACAGCGCCTACGAGACCGATCCCGAGGCGGAGTCGGAGGTCGAGCCGCAGACCGAGAAGCCGAAGGTGCTGATCCTCGGCTCCGGCCCGAACCGCATCGGCCAGGGCATCGAGTTCGACTACTCGTGCGTGCACGCGGTGCAGGCGCTGCGCGAGGCCGGGTTCGAGACCGTCATGGTCAACTGCAACCCGGAGACCGTGTCCACGGACTACGACACCGCGGACCGGCTGTACTTCGAGCCGCTCACCTTCGAGGACGTCCTCGAGGTCGTGCACGCCGAGCAGCGCTCCGGGCACGTCGCGGGCGTGATCGTGCAGCTCGGCGGGCAGACCCCGCTGGGCCTGGCGCAGCGGCTCACCGCGGCCGGCGTGCCCGTGGTCGGCACCAGCGCGGCGGCGATCGACCTCGCGGAGGACCGCGGGGCGTTCGGCGAGGTGCTGCGCAAGGCGGGCCTGCCGGCCCCGGCCTTCGGCACCGCGACCTCGTTCGAGCAGGCCCGGGAGATCGCCGACCGGATCGGCTACCCGGTGCTCGTGCGGCCCTCGTACGTGCTCGGCGGCCGCGGCATGGAGATCGTGTACGACGAGTCCACGCTCGCCGGCTACATCGCCCGCGCCACCACGATCTCGCCGGACCGCCCGGTGCTCGTCGACAAGTTCCTCGACGACGCGATCGAGATCGACGTCGACGCCCTGTGCGACGGCGAGGAGGTCTTCCTCGGCGGCGTGATGGAGCACATCGAGGAGGCCGGAGTGCACTCCGGCGACTCCTCCTGCACGCTCCCGCCGATCACCCTCGGGCGCAGCGTGCTCGACGCCGTGCGGACCTCCACCGAGGCCATCGCGCACGGCGTCGGGGTGCGGGGCCTGCTCAACGTCCAGTACGCGCTGCACGGCGACACGCTCTACGTGCTGGAGGCCAACCCCCGGGCGTCGCGCACGGTGCCGTTCGTCTCCAAGGCCACCGCGGTGCAGCTGGCCAAGGCCGCGGCCCGGATCATGCTCGGCGCCTCGATCGCCGACCTGCGGGCCGAGGGCATGCTCCCGCAGCAGGGCGACGGCGGCGAGCTGCCGGCCGACGCGCCGGTCGCGGTCAAGGAGGCGGTGCTGCCGTTCAACCGCTTCCGCACCCCGACCGGCCAGGGCGTCGACCCGCTGCTCGGCCCGGAGATGAAGTCGACCGGCGAGGTCATGGGCATCGACGCCTCCTTCGGGCCGGCGTTCGCCAAGTCCCAGTCCGCCGCGTACGGCTCGCTGCCGGGCGCCGGCAAGGTGTTCGTGTCGATGGCGGACCGGGACAAGCGGGCCATGGTGTTCCCGGTGCGCCGGCTCGCCGACCTCGGCTTCGAGGTGCTCGCCACGGAGGGCACCGCCGAGGTGCTGCGCCGGCACGGCATCACGACCACCGTCGTGCGCAAGCACTCGCAGAAGGATGAGGGCGAGACGATCGTCGACCAGATCCTGGCCGGCGAGGTGGCGCTGATCGTCAACACGCCGTACGGCAACTCGGGCCCGCGCGTCGACGGCTACGAGATCCGCGCGGCGGCGGTCTCCCGCGGCGTCCCGTGCATCACCACGGTGCAGGGCGCCTCGGCCGCGGTGCAGGGCGTCGAGGCGATGCTGCGGGGCTCGATCGGCGTCCGCTCGCTGCAGGACGCCCACGCCGCGCTGAAGAAGGCGCGCCCGTGAGCGCGGTAGGGAACCATGACGCGATCTTCGGCGGCCTTTCCGAGCAGTGCGGAACCATGACGCGGTCGATTCGGGGTGGCTCGTGAGCTTCGGGCAGCGGCTCGTCGCGGCGGTCGACCGCTTCGGGCCGCTGTGCGCGGGCATCGACCCGCACCCCGGGCTGATCGCCGAGTGGGGCCTCACGGACGACGCGGACGGGCTCGCCCGGTTCTGTGCCGCCGCGGTGGAGGCACTGGCCGGGCACGTCGCCGTCGTCAAGCCGCAGGCGGCGTTCTTCGAGCGACACGGGTCGCGCGGGATCGCGGTGCTGGAGCGCACCCTCGCCGACCTCGCCGGCACCGGGACGTTGTCGCTGCTCGACGTCAAGCGCGGCGACATCGGCTCGACCATGGACGGCTACGCCGACGCCTACCCCGGCGTCGGCGCCGCCGGCGCGGCAGACGCGATCACCGTCTCGCCGTACCTCGGCTTCGGCTCCCTCGAACCGGCCTTCCGGGCCGCCGAGGAGGCCGGGCGCGGGGTGTTCGTGCTGGCCCGCACCTCGAACCCGGAGGGCGGGTCGGTGCAGCTCGCCACCGAGCCGGCGTCGGCGGAGGGGCGGACCGTGGCCCAGGCGATCGTCGACGGCGCGGCCGGCCGCAACGGCGGGGCGTCGCCGCTCGGCGGCGTCGGCGTGGTCGTCGGGGCGACCCACGACCACGGACTGCGGCTCGGCGCCCTCAACGGCGCCGTGCTGGCCCCGGGGCTCGGCGCGCAGGGCGCGACCCCGCGGGACGTCGCGGAGCGCTTCGCGGGCCTCTCCGGGCTCGTCCTGCCCGCGGCCTCGCGGTCGATCCTCCGGGCCGGGCCCGCGGTGGCGGACCTGCGGTCCGCCGCGGAGGCCCAGCGGGACGAGCTGGCCGCGGCACTCACCGCCCTGCGCTGAGGGTCGCTGCCGAGCCGCTCCCGCGGCCGGCTGATACCTCCGACCCGCAGGTTCACCCGTTCGGAGGGGATGGTGGCACCCTGGTGCCCCCCCGCCGGCGCCGGGCAGGCTGGCGGTCCGTGCGGCGCGGACCGGGTGCCGCGCGGGTCGGGGGACGCGGAGGTGGCGACAGTGGCCGGAGCGGCGGACGAGGTGGTGGACGTCCTGATCGTGGACGACCAGCGCCCGTTCCGGACGGTGGCGCGCACCGTCGTCGGGATGGTCGGCGGCTGGCGCGTCGCCGCCGAGGCGGAGACGGGCGAGCAGGCCCTGGTCGAGGCCGAACGGGTGCACCCCGCGGTCGTCCTCATGGACATCAACCTGCCCGGGATCAGCGGGATCGAGGCCACCCGGCGCATCCTCGCGAGCCACCCGGCCGCGGTCGTGGTGCTCCTGTCGACCTACGCCCTCGACGACCTGCCCGGCGACGCCGCGCAGTGCGGCGCCGTGGCGTACATCAACAAGGAGGACCTCACACCGGCCCGGCTGCGCGCCCTGCGGTCGGTGGAGCAGGCGGGCTGAGCGCCGGAGCGCCCCCGCACGCACGGTTCGTGACCGACACCACCGGTGACGCGCCGATCCCGAGCGCCCGGACGGGCGCGTCGCCGTAGCCTCTGCGCGGCCACTCGTGGTATCACCCGGACGGGTGGGGGCGACCGGGCCTGTGGCATCAAACCCACAGGTGGCACCCCCGTTGGCATCCCGAACGGGTGCGTGGGTACGTTCGCTCACGACCCCCGGCACAACCCACCGGGGACGGCGATCGCCCCCACCGGCGAACGCCCTCGCGCACGACGAAAGACGGAGGAGACCGTGGCCCTTCCCCAGCTGACCGAGGAACAGCGTGCCGCCGCGTTGGAGAAGGCCGCGGCCGCCCGCCGGGCCCGGGCAGAGCTGAAGGACCGGCTCAAGCGCGGCGGGATCACCCTCGCCGAGGTGCTGAAGCAGTCGGACACCGACGAGGTGCTCGGCAAGATGAAGGTGTCGGCCCTGCTCGAGGCCCTGCCGAGCGTCGGCAAGGTCCGCGCGGCGCAGATCATGGAGCGCCTCGAGATCGCCCCGAGCCGCCGGCTGCGCGGCCTGGGCGAGCGGCAGCGCAAGGCGCTGCTCAACGAGTTCCCCTCCTGAACGGAGGCGGCGTGCCGGCAGGACCGCCGCCCCGCCGGGGCCGGCTGATGGTGCTCGCGGGACCCTCCGGGGTCGGCAAGAGCAGCATCGTCGACCGGCTCCGCAGGGAGCTCCCCGACCTCCACTTCAGCGTCTCCGCGACCACGCGGGCGCCGCGGGAGGGCGAGGTCGAGGGGATCCACTACCACTTCGTCGACCCCGCCGAGTTCGACCGGCTGATCGCCGACGGCGAGCTGCTGGAGTGGGCCGAGGTGCACGGCGGCCTGCAGCGCTCGGGGACGCCGCGCGAGCCGGTCGAGCGCGAGCTCGCCGCCGGGCACCCGGTGCTCGTCGAGGTGGACCTGCAGGGGGCCCGCTCGGTCAAGCGGGTCATGCCGGAGTCGGTCACGGTGTTCGTCGAGCCGCCCTCCTTCGAGGAGCTGGCCCGGCGGCTCACCGACCGGGGCACCGAGACCCCGGAGGTGCGCGAGCGCCGGTTGCGCACCGCCGTCGAGGAGATGGCGGCACGTGACGAGTTCGACGTGGTCGTGGTCAACGACGAGGTGCAGGCCGTCGTCGACCGGTTGGTAGAGTTGCTGGTCGCACCCGCGGAAGTCCCGCACTCGTCCGTCTCTGGAGTTTCTGAGTGAGCATGCCGCTGACCGGCGCGGTCGCCGGTTCCACCCCTGAAGGCATCACCAACCCGCCCATCGACGACCTGCTCGACAAGGTCAGCTCGAAGTACGCGTTGGTGATCTACGCGGCCAAGCGCGCCCGGCAGATCAACGACTACTACTCCCAGCTCGGCGAGGGCCTGCTGGAGTACGTCGGTCCGCTGGTCGAGCCGGGCCCCCGCGAGAAGCCGCTGTCGATCGCCATGCGCGAGATCCAGAGCGGCCTGCTCGAGCACACCGAGGGCGAGTGAGCCCGGCCGGCTGCGCGAGGACGGCACGACCCCGGGCATGACGACGTCATGACGGCTCCCAAGGTCCTGCTCGGCGTGGCCGGCGGCATCGCCGCCTACAAGAGCGCCGAACTGCTCCGCCGGCTCACCGAGACCGGGCACTCCGTCCGCGTGGTGCCCACGGAGTCGGCGTTGCAGTTCGTCGGCGCCGCCACCTTCGAGGCGCTGTCCGGGCAGCCGGTGCACACCGGCGTGTTCACGGACGTGCCGTCGGTCCAGCACGTGCGGCTGGGCCAGGAGGCCGATCTCGTCGTCGTCGCCCCCGCCACCGCGGACCTGCTGGCCCGCGCGGTGCAGGGCCGGGCGGACGACCTCCTCACCGGCTCCCTGCTCGTCGCCCGCTGCCCGGTGTTCCTCGTCCCGGCGATGCACACCGAGATGTGGGAGCACCCGGCCACCCGGGCCAACGTGGCGACCCTGCGCGAGCGGGGTTCGATCGTCATGGAGCCCGCGTCCGGGCGGCTCACCGGCAAGGACACCGGCCCCGGCCGGCTGCCCGATCCCGCCGAGATCGCCGAGCTCGCCCGGCTGCTGCTGGAGCGCGCCGACGCCCTGCCCCGGGATTTGGAGGGCCGGCGGGTCGTCGTGTCCGCCGGCGGCACCCGCGAGCCGCTCGATCCCGTCCGCTATCTCGGCAACCGGTCGTCCGGGCGCCAGGGGTACGCGCTGGCGAAGGTCGCCGCCCAGCGCGGCGCGCGCGTCACCCTCGTCGCGGGGCACACGGCCGAGCTGGCCGACCCGGCGGCCGTCGAGGTCGTGAAGGTCGGGTCCGCGCTGGAGATGCGCGAGGCGATGCACGCGGCCGCCAAGGGCGCCGACGCCGTGGTGATGGCCGCCGCGGTCGCCGACTTCCGGCCCTCCTCGCTCGCCGAGCACAAGATCAAGAAGGACGGGTCGGAGCCCGAGGCGCTGCACCTGGCGCTCAACCCGGACATCCTCGCCGAGCTGGTCGCCGCCCGGGAGCCGGGCCAGGTCGTGGTCGGGTTCGCCGCCGAGACCGGCGACGCCACCACGGACGTGCTCGAGTACGGCCGCCGCAAGCTCGCGAAGAAGGGTTGCGACCTGCTGCTGGTCAACTGGGTCGGCGAGGGCGGGGCCTTCGAGAACACCGAGAACCAGGGCTGGCTGCTCGGCGCGGACGGCGGCGAGACGGTGGTCCCGAACGGCTCGAAGGCGCTGCTGGCCTCGCGGTTGTGGGACGCGGTGGCCGCGCGGCTCGCCTGAGCGCCGCACCGCCAGAACCAGCACCGGCACCCGAGAACGCACGAGGGGCGGTCCCGCGGGACCGCCCCTCGTCCGTGCGCGGCGGGCTCAGCCGCCGAGCAGGCCACCCACGCCGCCGCGGGCCGGGGCCTGCTCCGCCGGGGCGTCCTCGCCCGCCTCACCGTTGGCCGGGGCGTTCTCCGGCGAGTCGGTGCCGGAGGCCGACGGGGCACCGGTCGTCTCCGGGGCGCCGGCGTTCCCGCCGCGCGCACCGTCCCCACCCGAGGTGAGGCCGGCGTCGTCCGGGGTGTCGGCGTCGGAGGCGGTGCCGTCCGTCTTCACGTAGTCCTTGACGGCCCAGCCGTCGAGGTTCTCCAGCTTGACGAACCCGTTGCGGGTCTCGCCGACCTGGACCTCGGTGCCGCGGTCGCACACGGCGACGATGGCGGCGTCGGCCGCCGGCTGCTCGCGGACGTTGACGTTGTCGGTGCAGGTGCCCGTGGTCGCGGCGGACGCGGTGCCGGCGAGCACGGCCATCAGCCCGGCCGCGCCGACGGCGAGCACGCCGCCGACGGCCGCGGCGGCGCGGCCCGGTCCCTGCAGTGCAGTCACCTTCATGGGGAGGAACCTCCGAGAGTGGGTCGACCGCGACCCTGGGCGGGCGACGCGGGGGCGTCGGCCGGGTGCGGCTGCGGTGTCACCGGGCCCAACGACGCCGCCCGTTACCGATTCGGGACCTCGGCCGGGGTCCACCCGAAGGGGTGGTGGACGCGGCGTTCCCCACACGTTCCGTCACGCACGGTCACCGTGCGAGTGGGGTCGCCTGCGGAGGCCCCCGGTCGACTACCCTGCGGTCGACAGCAACCAGCGATCTGCACCCCGCCCCCCGCTTCGGCGGCGGAGCCGGCAACGCCGCCAGGGGAGCGACGACCTCGGCAGGAGTGGCGCGTGGCGAACGTGGGCCGTCGGCTCTTCACCAGCGAGTCGGTGACCGAGGGTCACCCGGACAAGATGTGCGACGCGATCAGCGACACGATCCTCGACGCGCTCCTGGCCCAGGACCCGAGGAGCAGGGTCGCGGTGGAGACCCTCGTGACCACCGGTCAGGTGCACGTGGCGGGCGAGGTCACGACCAGCGCCTACGCCGACATCCCCGGCCTGGTCCGGGACAAGATCCTCGAGATCGGCTACGACTCGTCGTCGAAGGGCTTCGACGGCAACTCCTGCGGCGTCAACGTCGCCATCGGCGCGCAGTCCCCGGACATCGCCCAGGGCGTCGACACCGCGTACGAGAGCCGCGTCGAGTCGAGCGAGGACGAGATCGCCCGCCAGGGCGCGGGTGACCAGGGCCTGATGTTCGGTTACGCGAACACGGACACGGACGAGCTGATGCCGCTGCCGATCGCGCTCGCACACCGGCTCTCGCGGCGGCTCACCGAGGTGCGCAAGAGCGGCGTGCTGCCCTACCTGCGGCCGGACGGGAAGACCCAGGTCACCATCGAGTACGACGGCGACAAGCCGGTCCGTGTCGACACCGTGGTGCTCTCCACGCAGCACGCGGCGGACGTCGACCTCGACGGGATGCTCGCGCCGGACGTGCTGGAGAAGATCGTCCAGCCGGAGATCGCGGACCTCGGGCTCGACACGTCGAACGTCCGGTTGCTGGTCAACCCGACCGGCCGGTTCGTGATCGGCGGCCCGATGGGCGACGCGGGCCTCACCGGACGCAAGATCATCGTCGACACCTACGGCGGGTTCGCCCGGCACGGCGGCGGCGCCTTCTCGGGCAAGGACCCGTCGAAGGTGGACCGCTCCGCGGCGTACGCCATGCGCTGGGTGGCCAAGAACGTCGTCGCGGCCGGACTGGCCGAGCGGATCGAGGTGCAGGTCGCCTACGCGATCGGCAAGGCGGCCCCGGTCGGGCTGTTCGTGGAGACCTTCGGCACCGCCCGCGTCGACCCCGCGCGGATCGAGAGCGCCATCACCGAGGTGTTCGACCTGCGGCCCGCCGCGATCGTCCGCGACCTCGACCTGCTGCGCCCGATCTACGCGCCGACCGCGGCCTACGGGCACTTCGGCCGCCGGGACATCGCGCTGCCGTGGGAGGACACCTCGCGCGCCGAGGCGCTCAAGTCCCTCGCCGGCGCCTGAGACCCTGGTGTGACCGCACGAACGGCGCTCCCGCTCACACCTGGTGAGCGAGAGCGCCGTTCGTGCGTGGTGGACGGACCCGGCCGAGCGGCGCAGTTGCGCCTACCTGGTGAGGGCGAGTGCCGTCCGTGCACTCCGGGACCGCGTGAGGGGTGGGTGTGAGCAGGCCCGTGCGGAAGGCCGCCCGGACGGCGTCGGCGGCACGGACCCGCGGGGAGTGGACCGCGGCGCCGGTGCAGCCGGTCGCCCGGGTGGCCGTCGACGTGCCGCTGCCCCACCTGGACCGGCCCTTCGACTACCGGGTCCCCACGCACCTGGACGAGCAGGCCCGCCCCGGCGTTCGGGTGCGGGTCCGGTTCGCGGGCCGGCCGGTCGACGGGTACCTGCTCGAGCGGGTCGAGGAGTCCGGGCACGCGGGGCGGCTGGCGTGGGTCGACAAGGTCGTCTCGCCCGAGCCCGTGCTCACCCCGGAGGTCGCGACGCTCTGCCGGGCGGTCGCGGACCGGTACGCGGGCGTGTTCGCCGACGTCGTGCGGATGGCCGTACCGCCGCGGCACGCCCGGGTCGAGGCGGAGACCCCGCCCGAGCGGGAGCTGCCGCCCGTCGAGGCGCCCGACCCCGCGGCCTGGGCGCGCTACCAGCACGGTGCGGCCTACCTCGACGCGCTCGCCGGCGGCCGGGCCGCGCACGCGGTGTGGCAGGCGCTGCCGGGCGAGTCGTGGCCCGCGCGGTTCGCCGAGGCCGCCGCGGCGACCGTCGTCGCCGGGCGCGGGGCGCTCCTCGTGGTCCCCGACCAGCGGGACGTCGACGCCGCCTGCGCCGCGCTCGGCGAGCGGCTCGGCGCCGACGCCGTGTTCGCCCTGACCGCCGAGCTCGGGCCGGCCGAGCGGTACCGGCGCTGGCTGGCCGTGCGCCGCGGGGCCGTGCGCGTGGTCGTCGGGACCCGGTCTGCGGCGTTCGCGCCCGTCGAGAAGCTGGGGCTGCTCGCCGTGTGGGACGACGGCGACGACAGCCACGCCGAGCCACGCGCCCCGTACCCGCAGGTCCGGGACGTGCTGGTGGCCCGGGCGCACGCCGCCGGCGCCGCGCTGCTGGTCGGCGGGTTCTCCCGCACCGCCGAGGCGCAGCTGCTGGTGGAGTCGCGCTGGGCCTCGGCGATCGTGGCCGACCGGGCGACCGTGCGGGCCGCCGCCCCACGGGTCACCGCGATCGGTGAGACCGACACCCAGCTCGCCCGCGACCCCGACGCCCGCGCGGCCCGGGTCCCGGCCGTCGCGTTCGAGGCCGCCCGGCAGGCCCTCGGCGCGGGCCGGCCGGTGCTCGTGCAGGTGCCGCGGGCGGGCTACCTGCCGTGGTTGTCCTGCGCGCACTGCCGCGAGCCCGCCCGCTGCCGGCACTGCGCCGGCCCGCTGGGCCTGCCGCGCGGGGGCACGGACGCCGACCCGGGGCTGCCGACCTGCCGCTGGTGCGGGCGGGCCGAACCGGCCTTCCGGTGCGGCGGCTGCGGATCGCGGCGGCTGCGCGCGGGCGTGGTCGGGTCGCGGCGGACGGCGGAGGAGCTCGGCCGCGCGTTCCCCGGGGTGCCGGTGAAGACCTCCGGGGGCGGGGCGCCGGTGCTGGCCTCGGTGCCGGCGAGGCCCGAGATCGTCGTCGCGACCCCGGGGGCCGAGCCCGCCGTGGCCGGCGGGTACGGCGCCGCGCTGCTGCTCGACGGGTGGGCCATGCTCTCCCGCGCCGACCTGCGGGTCGCGGAGGAGGCGCTGCGCCGCTGGCTCGCCGCGGCCGCGCAGGTCCGGCCGCACGGCGAGGGTGGGCGCGTGATCGTCGTCGCCGAGTCCGCGATCCCGGTCGTGCAGGCGCTCGTGCGCTGGGACCCGGCCGGGTTCGCGGCGGAGGAGCTGGCCTCCCGGGCGGAGGTCGGGTTCCCGCCGGCCGTGCGGATGGCGGCGGTGGAGGGCACGCCGGGGGCGGTCGCCGACGTCGTCGACGCCGTCCTCGCCGCCGCCCAGGACGGGGGTCCCGAGATCGAGGTCCTCGGTCCGGTGGAGATCGACACCCCGCCCGAGCCCGGAGAGGTCGCCGGCGAGGTGCGGGAGCGGGCGCTGCTGCGCGTGCCCCGCACGGAGGGGCGGGCGCTGGCCCGGCACCTGCACGCCGCGCAGGCCGCGCGCAGCACCCGCAAGGCGCTCGACGCCGTCCGGGTGCGGCTCGACCCGGCCGAGATCGGCTGACCGCTCCGGCGACCGGCCGCTCCCGGCCCGGGTGGCACAATCGGGGCAGATCCCGATCGTTTGGAGTTCCGTGTCCGTTCAGCCCGTCCGCCTGTTCGGCGATCCGGTGCTGCGCACCCCCGCCGCGCCCGTCACCACCTTCGACGCGGAGCTGCGCAAGCTCGTCGCCGACCTCACCGACACCATGCACGCCGAGGGCGGCGCCGGCCTGGCCGCGCCCCAGATCGGCGTCGGGCTGCGCGTGTTCACCTTCGAGGTCGACGGCGTGGCCGGGCACCTGGTCAACCCGACCTGGAACGCGCTCGACGGCGAGGAGCAGCTCGGCCCGGAGGGCTGCCTGTCCATCCCGGGGCTCGGCTGGGACTGCCGCCGCGCGCTGAACGTCGTCGCGACCGGCTGGAACATGCACGGCGAGCCGATCACGGTCGAGGGCACCGCGAAGCTGGCGCGGGCCCTCCAGCACGAGACCGACCACCTCGACGGCGTGCTGTTCGTCGACCGGCTCGACCCGGAGACCCGCAAGCGCGCCATGGCCGAGATCCGTGCCGCGGAGTGGTTCGGCCGGCCGGAGCCGACCGTCAAGGTCAGCCCGCACCCGATGTTCGGGAAAGCCCGTTGAGGCTGCTCTTCGCGGGCACCCCGGAGCCGGCCGTGCCGGCGCTGCGGGCGCTGCTCGACTCGCCGCGCCACGAGGTCGTCGGGGTGCTGACCCGGCCCGACGCCCCCGCCGGGCGCGGCCGGCGGCTCGTCCGCTCACCCGTCGGGGCGCTGGCCGACGAGGCCGGCCTGCCCGTGTTCACGCCGGCCAGGCCGCGGGACCCGGAGTTCCTCGACGCCCTGCGTGCGCTGGCGCCCGACTGCGCGCCCGTCGTGGCGTACGGGGCGCTGGTGCCGCGGGCGGCGCTCGACATCCCCGCTCGCGGCTGGGTCAACCTGCACTTCTCGCTGCTCCCGGCGTGGCGCGGTGCCGCGCCGGTGCAGGCGGCGATCAAGCACGGCGACGAGATCACCGGGGCCACGACCTTCCTGCTGGAGGAGGGCCTCGACACCGGCCCCACCTACGGCGTGGTCACCGAGGCGATCGGCGAGCGGGACACCTCGGGCGACCTGCTCGGCCGGCTCGCGCGCTCTGGTGCCGAGCTGCTCGTCGCGACCATGGACGGCATCGAGGACGGCACGCTGCGCGCGGTGCCGCAGCCGGCGGAGGGCGTGTCGCACGCGCCCAAGGTCACGGTGGCCGACGCCCGGGTGGACTGGTCCGCGCCGGCCGTGCCGCTGGACCGGCTGATCCGGTCGACCACGCCCGACCCCGGCGCCTGGACGGAGTTCCGGGGCCAGCGGTTGGGCCTCGGTCCGGTCACCCCGGTGCGCACCGGGGAGGTCGACCTCAAGCCCGGCGAGCTGCGGGCGGAGAAGAAGCGGGTACTGGTGGGCACGGCGACCGTGCCGGTGCAGCTGGGCGAGGTCCGCCCGGTGGGGAAGAAGGCGATGCCGGCGGCCGACTGGGCCCGCGGCGTCCGGATCGAGGCGGGGGAGTCGCTGTCGTGAGCGAGCAGGACGACGATCGCCGCTTCGACGAGCGCCGCCGTGACGATCGGCGGGGTGACGATCGGCGGGGTGAGGACCGGCGGGGTGAGGACCGGCGCGGTGAGGACCGGCGCGGTGAGGACCGGCGCGGTGAGGACCGGCGGGGTGAGGACCGGCGCGGTGGCGACCGGTACCGCGGGGATCGGCCCGGCGGCGACCGGTACCGCGGCGATCGGCCCGGCTCCGAGGGGCGCGGCGACCGTCGCGAGGACGGGCGTGGGGACGACCGGCGCGACTGGGGCGGCGATCCGCGCGGCGGCGGCCGGGGTGGACAGCGTGGCGACCGGCGAGAGGGCGCGTCGCGGGGTGGTCGGGGCGACGACCGCCGCGGCGACCGCGGCGGTGACCCGCGCGAGCGGAACGCCGACCCACGCGACCGGTACCGGAGCGACCGTGACGACCGCAGCCGCGACGACCGTGAGCGGGGCGACCGGGGCCGGGGCGACCGGGAGCGGGGCGACCGCGACCGGGGAGACCGCGACCGGGGCGACCGGTACAGGGGCGACCGGGGTGGCGACCGTCGGCAGGGCGGCCCCCGACGCGACCGCAGTGCGGGGCCCCGCAACTCCGGCCCGCCCCGTCGTCGGGCCGACCCGCCCGGCCCGCCCGCCGGCGACCCGGCGCGACAGTCCGCCTTCGAACTGCTCACCGCGGTGCGCGAGCGCGACGCCTACGCCAACCTCGTGCTGCCGTCCATCCTGCGCCGGTACCGGCTGAAGGACCGCGACGCCGGCCTGGCCACCGAGCTCGGCTACGGCACGCTGCGCGCCGCCGGCCAGCTCGACGCCGTGATCGAGGCCTGCGCGGACCGGCCGCTGCACCGGATCGAGGGCCCGCTGGTCGACGCCATGCGGCTGGGCACCTACCAGCTGCTGCGGATGCGGGTGCCCGAGCACGCGGCCGTCGCCACCTCGGTCGACATCGTCCGCGGCCTCGCGGGCTCCCGGTCGGCCGGTTTCGTCAACGCGATCCTGCGCAAGGTCGCCGAGACGGCCGCGGCCAAGGGGGCCGACGCCTGGCTCGCCGAGCTCGCACCGGACGAGAAGGAGGACCCGGTCGGGCACGCCTCCTTCGTGCACGCCCACCCGAAGTGGATCGGCCAGGCGTTCGCCGACGCGCTCGGCTCGCACGAGGAGCTGCCGGCGGCGCTCGCCGCCGACGACGCCCGTCCCGCGGTCCACCTGCTGGCCAAGCCGGGGGAGATCACCGCCGAGGAGCTGGCGCTGGTCACCGGCGGGACCGAGGCGCCGTACTCGCCGTACGGGGTGCACCTCGAGCCCGGCGGCGGCGAGGTCGGCGAGATCGACGCGATCCGCGAGGGCGTGGCGACGGTGCAGGACGAGGGCAGCCAGCTCGTCGCGCTGGCCCTGGCCCGCGCCGAGCTCGCGGGCGAGGACACCGGCCGCTGGCTGGACCTCTGCGCCGGGCCGGGAGGCAAGGCGGTGCTGCTCGGCGCGCTCGTCGGCCTCGACGGCGGCACGCTCGACGCCGTCGAGCAGACCGAGCACCGCGCCGACCTGGTGCGCAAGTCCACCGACGGGCTGCCGGTCACGGTGCACCACGCCGACGGCCGGGAGGCCCCACTGCCCGACGGCGCCTTCGACCGCGTGCTGGTCGACGCGCCGTGCACCGGGCTCGGGGCGCTGCGCCGCCGCCCCGAGGCGCGCTGGCGACGTCGACCCGAGGACGTCTCCGGGCTGGCCAAGCTGCAGCGGGAGCTGCTCCTCGCCGCGCTGCGCCACGTCCGGGTGGGTGGTGTCGTGGCGTACGTCACCTGCTCGCCGCACCTGTCGGAGACGGTGGGCGTGGTCGGCGGGATCGTCCGGCGCAAGGACCTCGGTGTCACCGTCGAGCGGCTCGACGCGCGGGAGTACCTGCCGGGCGTCCCGGAGCTCGGGCCGGGCCCGCACGTGCAGCTCTGGCCGCACCGCCACGGCACGGACGCCATGTTCCTGACCCTGCTCCGCCGGACCGCCTGACCGCACCGACTCGGCCGGGTAGCACACCCGCCCCGGGTGGCCGGGCTCGGCAGGGTGCACGCCCCGTCCCGGATGGCCGGGCGCCCGGCCGGCCGGACGCTCCGGCTGGCGGGCCCTCCGGCTGGCGGACGCTCCGGCTGGCGGGCCCTCCGGCTGGCAGGCCCTCCGGCTGGCAGGCCCTCCGGCTGGCAGGGCCCTGCGGATCGGCCGCGCTCCGGCCCGGCCGGCTCGCACACCCGCTCCGGCTCCGACGCGTCCGGGCGGGTCCCGCACATCCGTCATTCCCGCGTCGCACATCCGCAAGGTCGGTCGCACATCCGGTCGACGGGGTGTAGGACGCCGGAACGGATGTGCCGGGTCACACCCGGTCCCGGGCGACGTCCGCTCTGGTGCGGCCACCCCGCACCACTCCAGTGCGGCCGGCCCGCACACCCAGTCCGGCTCGATAGGTCCGGCGGGCCTCGCACACTCGCCGTTGTGGCGTTGCACATCCGCGAGATCGGTCGCACATCCGGTCGACGGGGTGTGGACGCCTCGACAGGTGTGCCGCCGTTCCCGGTCCCGTGCCACGTCCCCCGCTCCGGCGTGCCCGGCGGCATGGCGGTCCCGGCTTCGGGCCCCGGCTTGCACACCCGTCGAGGCGCGAGACAGGCCGTAGACGGGATGTGCCACCGACCTCCTCGGTGTGCGACAGCGCCTCGACGGGTGTGGCGCGCTCGGCGGGTGTGGGAACTCGGCGCATCCGGCGGCATGGCAGCCCCGGCTTTGGGCCCGGGCTCGCACATCCGTCGAGGCGCGAGACAGGCCGTCGACGGGATGTGGGAGCGATCTCCCGAGTGTGCGACAGCGCCTTGACGGGTGTGGTGCGCTCGGCGGGGTGCGGGGACTCCGCGGGTGCGCTCGCCGGGGGTGGGCGGGGTCGACGGGGTGAGGCGCGGTCGGGCCCAGGTGGCGCCCGACCGGAGGGGCCGGGCAGTACCCTGCGGGGGTGCGTCCCCTGATCGCTCCGAGCATCCTGTCCGCCGACTTCGCCCACCTCGCCGACGAGGCCGCGGCGGTCTCCGACCGGGCCGCCGGCGAGGGACGGGGCGCCGACTGGCTGCACGTCGACGTGATGGACGCGCACTTCGTCCCGAACCTCACACTCGGGCTGCCGGTCGTCGAGTCGCTGCTCAAGGCGACGGACATCCCGCTCGACTGCCATCTCATGATCGAGGACCCGGACCGCTGGGCGCCGGGGTACGCGGAGGCCGGGGCCTACAACGTCACCGTGCACGTCGAGGCCGCCACCGACCCGGTGATGCTGGCCAAGAACCTGCGGGCGGCCGGGGCCAAGGCCGGGTTGTCGGTCAAGCCGGGCACCCCGCTGGACCCGTACGTCGAGGTCCTCAAGCACTACGACACGCTGCTGGTGATGAGCGTCGAGCCGGGGTTCGGCGGCCAGGCGTTCATGCCCGAGGTCCTGGACAAGGTCCGCGAGGCGCGCCGGCTCGTCGACACCGGGCACCTCAACGTCCTCGTGGAGATCGACGGCGGGATCTCCGCCTCCACCATCGAGGCGGCGGCCGAGGCGGGTGTGGACTGCTTCGTGGCGGGCTCGGCCGTCTACGGCGCCGACGACCCCGGCCGGGCCGTGGCCGCGCTGCGGGAGCAGGCGGTGTCGGCGCACCCGCGGTGGTCGGGGTGACCGTTCCCGCGGGCCCGACCCCGCCGGTCCAGCGGGCGATGCGGCGCGCGCTGGAGGCCTCGGTGGCCGTGCACGGGGCCACCAGCCCCAACCCGCCGGTGGGCGCGGTCGTCCTCGACGCCGCCGGTGTGGTCGCGGGCGTCGGCGCCACCGCGCCGCCCGGCGGTCCGCACGCCGAGGTCGTGGCGCTCCGGGAGGCGGGGGAGCGGGCCCGCGGCGGCACCGCCGTCGTCACCCTCGAGCCGTGCGCGCACCACGGGCGCACCCCGCCCTGCACGGAGGCGCTGCTCGGGGCCGGGATCGCGACGGTGCACATCGCCGTCGCCGACCCGAACCCGCTGGCCGCGGGCGGGGCCGAGATGCTGCGCCGGGCCGGCGTCGAGGTCACGGTGGGCACGCTGGCCCAGGAGGTCGCGGCCGGGCCGCTGCGCGCCTGGCTGCACGCCGTCCGGGCCGGCCGTCCGCACGTCACCTGGAAGTTCGCCGCCACGCTCGACGGGCGCAGCGCCGCCGCGGACGGCACCAGCCGCTGGATCACCGGCCCGGAGGCGCGGGCCGAGGTGCACGAGTTCCGCGCGCACGTCGACGCCGTCGTCGTCGGCACGGGGACCGCGTGGGCGGACGATCCCGCCCTCACCGCACGCCACCCCGACGGCACGGACCGGGAGCGTCAGCCCCTCCGCGTTGTCGTAGGCCACAGTGACATTCGCCCGGGATCGCGGCTGGACGCGCCGGACGTGCTACACCTGCGGACACACTCGCCGGACGACGTGTTGAAGGCGCTCACCGACCGTGGCGCCGTCGACGTGCTGCTGGAGGGCGGCCCGCGGCTCGCGGGGGCCTTCCTCGCCGCCAACCGGGTGGACCGGGTGCTGGCCTACCTGGCGCCCGCCCTGCTCGGTGCGGGGCCGGCGGCGCTGGCCGACGCGGGTGTGGGAACGATCGCCGGGATCCGGCGGTTGCACGTGGACGGGGTGCGCACCGTGGGCGGGGACGTGCTGGTGGACGGGCGCCCCCTCGTCGGGTAGAGCACGACGTGGAGCGCAGCGGGAAGGCAGGAGAGGCGGAGCCCATGTTCACGGGGATCGTGGAGGAGGTCGGCGAGATCGTCGACGTCCGGCAGTCCGGTGAGGTGGTCGTGCTGACCGTGCGGGGACCGCGCGTGTCCGGCGACGCCGCGCACGGCGACTCGATCGCGGTGAACGGCTGTTGTCTCACCGTCGCCGATCCCGGCGGGGCGCAGGGCGACGAGTTCCGGCTCGAGCTGGTGCCGGAGACGCTCAAGCGGACCTCGCTCGGCGCGGCCGCCCCCGGGGTGAAGGTCAACCTCGAGCGGGCGCTGCAGGCCGGCGCCCGGCTCGGCGGGCACATCGTGCAGGGCCACGTCGACGGCGTCGGCACGCTGCTCGAGCGCACGCCGGGCGAGCGCAGCGACGAGGTCCGCTTCAGCCTCCCGCCCGACCTGGCCCGGTACGTGGTCGAGAAGGGCTCGATCACCGTCGACGGCGTGTCCCTGACGGTCGCCGGCACGGACGGCGACACCTTCTCGGTCGCGCTCATCCCCACCACGCTCGCCGACACCACGCTCGGCCTGCGCGCCCCCGGCGACCCGGTGAACCTCGAGGTCGACGTGGTCGCCAAGTACGTGGAGCGGCTCACCGCCGGCTACGTGGGCGGCCCGGCCGCCGCGCGACACGAGCCCGCGCAGCCCCAGGACCAGCACGGACAGGACGGTGCCAAGTGACCGAGATCGCTCACCAGGGGGCCGCCGCCGCAGCCGGCCTCACGGGCGGCTTCGAGCGGATCGAGCGGGCCCTGCGCGACCTCGCCGAGGGCAAGCCCGTCGTCGTGGTCGACGACGAGGACCGCGAGAACGAGGGCGACCTGATCTTCGCCGCGGAGAAGGCCACCCCCGAGCTGGTCTCCTTCGTGGTCCGCTACACCTCCGGCTACGTGTGCGTGGCGCTCACCGACACCGAGTGCGACCGGCTCGACCTCCCGCCGATGCACCACACGAACGCCGACGCCTTCCGCACGGCCTTCACCGTGACCGTCGACGCGAAGGAGGGCGTGACCACCGGCATCTCGGCGGCGGACCGCGCCCACACCATCCGGCTGCTCGCCGCCCCGACGACCCAGCCGACCGACCTGGTCAGGCCCGGGCACGTGCTGCCGCTGCGCGCCCGCGAGGGCGGCGTGCTGCGCCGCCCCGGGCACACCGAGGCCGCGGTCGACCTCACCCGCATGGCCGGGCTCTCGCCCGCCGGCGCGCTCTGCGAGATCGTGTCGCAGAAGGACGAGGGCGAGATGGCCCGCGGCGACGAGCTGCAGGTCTTCGCCGACGACCACGAGCTCACCCTGGTCACCATCGCCGACCTGATCGCCTACCGGCGCCGCTTCGAGAAGCACATCCAGCGCGTCGCCCAGGCCCGGATCCCGACCGCGCACGGCGAGTTCGTGGCCTTCGGCTACGACTCGCTGCTCGACGGCATCGAGCACATCGCCATGGTGAAGGGCGACGTCGGCACCCCCGAGGGCGACGGCGAGGACGTCCTGGTCCGGGTGCACTCCGAGTGCCTGACCGGCGACGTCATGGGCTCGCTGCGCTGCGACTGCGGCCCGCAGCTCGACGCCGCGCTGGAGGCCGTGGCCCAGGAGGGCCGGGGGGTGGTGCTCTACATGCGCGGGCACGAGGGCCGGGGGATCGGCCTGCTGCACAAGCTGCAGGCCTACCAGCTGCAGGAGGCCGGGGCGGACACCGTCGACGCCAACCTGGCGATGGGCCTGCCCGCCGACGCCCGGGACTACGGCATCGGCGCGCAGATCCTCTCGGACCTCGGCGTGAAGTCCATGCGGCTGCTCACGAACAACCCGGAGAAGCGTGCCGGGCTCGAGGGCTACGGGCTGCGCATCACCGAGCGGATCGCGATGCCGATCCGGCCCAACCCGGAGAACCTGCGCTACCTGCGGACCAAGCGGGACCGGATGGGGCACGACCTGCCGAACCTGGGCGAACCGGACGGACCGGGCAACCTGTCCGACGGCCTATCGGACGGCCTGGGCGGCTGACCGCCCCGGGCCCGCCCGGGTCCCCGGCCCCGTCCCGGCGCACGGCCTGGGAGACTGGGCGCGTGAACACTCAGGGTGCCGGAGACGGGCGATGAGCGGTGAGGGCAGGCCCGCGGACGCGGGCGACCTGGCGGGCGCGGCGGGGCTGCGGCTCGGTGTCGTGGCGGCCACCTGGCACGCCGAGATCGTCGACTCGCTGCTGGAGCGGGCGCTGGCCACGGCGGAGAAGGCCGGGGCGGTGCCCACGGTCGTGCGGGTGCCCGGGACGATCGAGCTGCCGGTCGTGGCCCAGGAGCTGGCCCGCACGCACGACGCCGTCGTGGCGCTGGGCGTGGTGGTGCGGGGCGGCACGCCGCACTTCGAGTACGTCTGCGACTCGGTGACGGCGGGGCTGACCCGGGTCTCGCTCGACGAGTCGACCCCGGTCGGCAACGGCGTGCTCACCACGAACACCGTCGAGCAGGCGGTGGACCGCAGCGGCGGGCCCGGCAGCAGCGAGGACAAGGGGGCCGAGGCCACCGTCGCCGCGCTGCGGACGGCGATCGTGCTCGCCGAGCTGCGGGAGCTGGCGTGAGCGGGATGTCCCCGGACGTGCGCGAGCGGCCGGCGCGCCCGGGCCGCGGGCCCGGCGCGGTGACGATCCGCCCCCGGCTGGCCTTCTGGCTCGGCTGGGTGTCGGCGGCGGCGATCATGGTGATCTTCGTCGTGATCGCGGTCGTCCTGCGGAACACGGCCACCGGGGTGTTCTTCCGCGTCGCGGACCAGGTGGCCATGGTGCTGCTCGGGCTGTTCATCGCGGCCGGCCTGGCGTTGTTCGCCCGGCCGCGGGTGCGGGCGGACGAGCACGGCATCGAGGTCCGCAACGTGGCCCTGCCGCGGTATCTGCCCTGGTCGGAGGTGGAACGGGTGTCCTTCCCCGACGGCGCCTCCTGGGCCCGGCTGGACCTGCCGGACTACGAGTACCTGCCCGTCCTGGCGATCCAGGCCGTCGACCGGCAGCACGCGGTCGACGCCATCCGCACGGTGCGGGCGCTGCACGCCGCCGCCCGCCGGCCGGGCGGGGACTGAGGGCCCGAGCGGGGGCGGGGCTCCCGCACCGCGGAAGGTGAGGGTTACCTTACGAACCATGGAGATCGCCCCCGCCCCGCCGGACGTGGCCGCCGCGCCGGACCTGCAGGTCGTCACGACCCTCGACGAGCTGCGGGAGGTGGTCCCCGAGCCGCACGTGTCGCTGTGGGAGAAGGACATCGGGCGCATCGACGGGTCTGCCCGCACCTTCATCGAGGCCTCGCCCTTCCTGCTCCTGTCGACCTCCGGGCCCGACGGCACCTGCGACGTCACGCCGCGGGGCGATCCCGCCGGCAGCGTCCTGGTGCTGGACGAGCACACGCTCGTGATCGCCGACCGGCGCGGCAACCGCCGGCTCGACGCCCTCCGCAACATCCTCGACAACCCCCACGTCGGTCTGCTGTTCGTGATCCCCGGTAGGCCGGACACGCTGCGGGTGAACGGCACGGCCCGGCTGGTTCGCGACGCCCCCTTCTTCGACCGGCTCACCGTCCAGGGCGTGCGCCCGGCACTGGCCGTCGTGGTGACGGTCCAGGAGCTGTTCCTGCACTGCGCGAAGGCCTTCCTGCGGGCGGGCCTGTGGGACCCGGAGACGTGGCCGGACCCCGCCGCGGTGCCGAGCATCGGCCAGATGGCCAAGGCGATGAGGAACCTCGACGTGCCGGCCGAGGAGATCGACGCGGCCCTGGCCCACGACGCCGAGCACCACCGGTACTGACCCGCGACCGCACCGCCCACCGTGTCCCTGCTCCTCCGCTGCCGATCCACCCCTGGTCCACTCGCGCCCTGCCCCGGCGCTGCTCGTCGCCGGATCGCGACCGCTCGGCGCCCACGGCAGGTTGGGGAGCCGTGCCCGGGTGAGGATGACCCCGCGTTGCGGAGCGTGATCGGACGTGTACGGAATGCCGGGGTCTTCCCGCCGCGACGCCCCGGCACGGTGAGGTGGACGCATGGCGACGGGTCACGGCGGGCGGCCCGCGGGACCGCGGGCGACGGGACCGACCGGGTCGCCCGGCCAGATCGGGTCGGCGGCCCCGCGGCGGCCGCGGCGCCCGCGGGCCGTGCTCGTGGACGTGTACGACACCCTGCTGCGGACGGACGGGCTCCGCCGCCGGTTCGTCGACGTGGGGCGGCCCGAGCACGAGTACGAGCTCTTCCTCGCGCACGCGCTGCGCGACGCGATGGGCTTCGCGCTGGCCGGCACCCCGGTCGCCTTCGCCCGGGTGCTGACCGACGCGCTGCGCACCGCGACCGGCCACAAGCTCTCCGACGACGCGCTCGCGCACATCGCCGAGGGCTTCACCGCGCTGCCCGCCTTCCCGGACGCCGAGCCCGCCCTCGCCCTGCTGGCCCGCTCCCGCATCCCCGCCTGGGCGGTGGCGCAGGGCAGCGGCGACCACACCTCGAGCGCGCTCGACGCCACCGGCCTGCGCACCTTCCTGCGCGGCACCGTGGCCAGCGACGACCTGGGCGTGCTGCCGCCCGATCCCGAGGCCTACCGGCTGGCCTGCGCCGCCGCGCGGATCGACCCGGAGACCACCGCGTTCCTGTCCGCGCACGGCTACCTCGTGCACGGCGCGATGCGGGCCGGCCTGGTCGGTGCGCTGGTGCTGCGCGACGGCGAGGGCGTGCCCGCCTCGATCGACCTGCCGCACGTCACCGGGACGACGCTGGTCGGCACGGTCGAGGCACTGCTCGACCTCCCCGGCTGACGGGCCGCCGCCCGGGCCCGGTCAGCCCGGCCCCGCCGCCAACCCGCGCGGACCCGCGCCCCGGGCCGCACGGAGGCGGCGCCCGCCCAGGTCGGCCCTACGGCCCGCCTGGGCGCCCTCGGCGAACCCGCTGCCCGAGAGCGACGGTCGCCGCGCCCGGGACAGGTGCGGGAACACCTCGAAATAGGCCCGGTCGACCTGTGCGCCGCGGTCCACCAGCACGAGCGCGGTGCCCGCCGCCCGCCCCCGGTCGCCGGCCCGCGCGCACGCCTCGGCCGCGGCCCGCTCCTCGGCCTCGAGCAGCCGCTGGTGCACCTGCGCGGCGAAGCCCTGCAGCCACGACCGCCGGTACGCCGCGACGGACTCGTCCGGCCACGGCGGTCTCAGCCGGACCAGCTGTCCCGTGGCCTGCAGCAGCAGCGAGGTGTACAGCAGCTCCACCCGCTCGCGGTCCGAGGCGAACCCGAAGACCGTGACCGCGGCGACCTTGCCGCCCCTCGCCCCGTGCATCACCCACCGGCAGCGCAGGGCCGCGGCGGTCCAGCCGAGCAACCGCGCCTTGCCCGCGGAGTACGGGTCCTCCATCCCGATGCGGAGCACGCCGATCTCGTCCCGCCGCGGGTCGTCCGCCGCGAGGAGCGCCTCGTCGATCCCGTGCCGGGCCATCAGCTCGACGGCCTTGGCGTTGTAGGTCTCGGCCTCCTCGGGCGTGCCCGCCCGCTCGGCCTTGGCCAGCAGCTTGCGCACGCGGTCGAGCCGGTCGGCGCGCCGGGCGCTGTCGGGGGGGACGCCGGGGGTGAGGGGGGTGCCGGTGGTCATCGGGGAGCCCTTCCTTCGAACGGCCGTTCGGATCGAGGCACGGTCTACCCGACCGCACCGACAGTTCCGGCCGGTCCGGGTTGGATACACCCCCGGCCCCCGCCCCCCGACACCGCCCGGGCGACACGGCGTGTCGGGGGGCCGCTCTACCCTGGGGAGGCCATGCCCGACCCCGCCACCTACCGCCCGGCTCCGGGGACGATCCCCGAGGCCCCGGGCGTGTACCGCTTCTCCGACCCGCAGGGCCGGGTGATCTACGTCGGCAAGGCGAAGAGCCTGCGCCAGCGCTTGAACAGCTACTTCGCCGACGTCGCCGGCCTGCACCCGCGCACCCGGCAGATGGTCACGACGGCCGGCCGCGTGCAGTGGACGGTGGTCCGCACCGAGGTCGAGGCGCTCCAGCTCGAGTACAACTGGATCAAGGAGTTCGATCCGCGGTTCAACGTCCGCTACCGGGACGACAAGACCTACCCGGTGCTCGCGGTCACCCTGAACGAGGAGTACCCGCGGCTGCACGTCTACCGCGGCCCGCGGCGCAAGGGCGTGCGGTACTTCGGCCCCTACGCGCACGCCTGGGCCATCCGGGAGACGCTCGACCTGCTGCTGCGCGTGTTCCCGGCGCGCACCTGCAGCGCGGGGGTCTTCCGCCGGCACGGCCAGATCGGCCGGCCCTGCCTGCTCGGCTACATCGACAAGTGCTCGGCCCCGTGCGTCGGGCGGGTCACCGCGGAGGAGCACCGCGAGATCGTCGAGGAGTTCGCCGAGTTCCTCTCCGGGCGCACGGACCGCATGATCCGCGAGCTCGAGCGGCGGATGCAGCAGGCCTCGGAGGACCTGGAGTTCGAGCGGGCCGCCCGCCTGCGGGACGACGTGGGCGCCCTCAAGCGGGCCATGGAGCGCCAGGCGGTCGTGCTCGGGGACGGGACGGACGCCGACGTCGTCGCGTTCGCGCAGGACGAGCTGGAGGCCGCGGTCCAGGTCTTCCACGTCCGCGGCGGCCGGGTCCGCGGCCAGCGCGGCTGGGTGATCGACAAGACGGACGAGACGCCGGACACCGCCGCGCTCGTCGAGCGGTTCGTCACGTTGTTCTACGGCGAGCAGGCGGCGTTGGCCGAGGCGGCCGACGACGCGTCGCAGCCGGTCCCGAAGGAGATCCTGGTCCCGGAGCTGCCGGCCGACGCGGGGACACTGCAGCAGTGGCTCACCGGGCTGCGCGGCTCCCGGGTGAGCCTGCGCGTGCCGCAGCGCGGCGACAAGCGCGCGCTGGCCGAGACGGTGGAGCGCAACGCCAAGGAGGCGCTGGCCCAGCACAAGCTGCGCCGCGCCGGGGACCTCACCGCCCGGTCGGCGGCGCTGCAGGAGCTGCAGGAGGCCCTGGGCCTGGACCAGGCGCCGCTGCGCATCGAGTGCATCGACGTCAGCCACGTGCAGGGCACCAACGTCGTGGCGTCGCTGGTCGTGTTCGAGGACGGGCTGGCGAAGAAGTCCGACTACCGCCGCTTCGAGGTCCGCGACGGCGCGCAGGGCGGCGACGTCGCGTCGATCGCCGAGGTGGTGCGCCGGCGGTTCCGCCGCTACCTCGCCGAGAACCGGGACGGCGCGGACGCGTCGCACGGGGCCGACGACCTCGACGGGACCGACGGGACCGACGGGTCCGGCCCGGAGCTCGTCGACGCCGAGTCCCTGCCGAAGGTGCGCACCGGCATCGACCCGGAGACGGGGCGGCCGAGGAAGTTCGCCTACGCCCCGAACCTGCTGGTGGTCGACGGCGGGCAGCCGCAGGTCGAGGCGGCCGCGGACGTGCTGGCCGACCTGGGCATCCACGACGTCGCGGTGTGCGGGCTGGCGAAGCGCCTGGAGGAGGTCTGGCTGCCCGGCGACCCGGACCCGGTGATCCTGTCCCGGACCAGCGAGGCGCTGTACCTGCTGCAGCGCGCGCGGGACGAGGCGCACCGCTTCGCCATCACCTACCACCGCCAGCGTCGTTCCAAGAGCATGGTGGCGTCCGAGCTCGACGGGATCCCGGGCCTCGGCCCGGCCCGGCGGCAGGCGCTGCTCCGGCACTTCGGCTCCATGAAGAAGATCCGGGCCGCGGAGGTCGACGAGATCGCCGGGCTGCCCGGGTTCGGGCGGCGCACGGCGGAGGCCGTGGTGGCGGCCCTCCACCCGGAGGCCGCTGCTCCGCCCGACGGCGGTAACCCGGGGGCCCGAGCGGACGAGCAGCACTCCGCCGAGCATCAGGCAGCAGCCGAACACCACACAGCGGGAACGAGCGCGGAGGGGGCGCCCGGCCGGTGAACGAGGACGGCGAGACGACGAGGGCGGCCGGCACACCGGCGGCCGGCACCACGGCGGGAACGACCGCGGGAACGACCGCGGGCACGACCGCGGGCACGACGGTCGACACCACCACCGGCGCGGGGACCGCGGACGCCCCGAGGGGCGCCTCCGCCGCCGCGGCGGCGGGGCGGCGGGCGCCGTCGGCCCCCGCAACGGGGGCCGACGGCGTGGGCGGTGCGGGGGTCGCGTCCCCGCACGCCCCGTCCGGCATCGAGGTCGCGCTGGTCAGCGGCCTGTCCGGGGCGGGCCGCAGCACCGCGGCGAAGGTGTTGGAGGACCTCGGCTGGTTCGTGGTGGACAACCTGCCGCCCGAGCTCATCGAGACCATGGTCGACCTGGGCGCCCGCTCGAGCGGCGGCGACGGGCCGGCCGTCACCCGGATCGCGGTGGTGATGGACGTCCGCAGCCGGGCGTTCACCCGGGACCTCAGCGCGGTGATCCGGGACCTCGACGCCCGCGGCTACAAGCCACGGCTGCTGTTCCTCGAGGCCTCCGACGCGGTGCTGGTCCGCCGCTTCGAGCAGAACCGCCGCAGCCACCCGCTGCAGGGCTCGGGCCGGCTCGTCGACGGCATCACCGCCGAGCGCGAGCTGCTGCGCCCGCTGCGGGAGAACGCGGACCTGCTCGTCGACACCTCCACGCTGTCCGTGCACCAGCTGCGGTCCCGCATCGAGCAGGGCTTCGAGACCGGCGCCCCGGAGCCGACCCGGGTGAACTTCCTGTCCTTCGGCTACAAGTACGGCCTGCCGATGGACTCCGACCTCGTCGTGGACATGCGGTTCCTGCCGAACCCGCACTGGATCCCGGAGCTGCGCGAGCACACCGGGCGGGACGCGGACGTGCGCGACTACGTGCTCTCCCAGGAGGGCGCCGAGGAGTTCCTCGGCCGCTACGTCGAGCTGCTGACGCTGATGGGCGCCGGGTACCGCCGCGAGGGCAAGCGGTACCTCGCGGTGTCCGTCGGCTGCACCGGCGGCAAGCACCGCAGCGTGGCGATCAGCGAGGAGCTCGCCCGGCGGCTGGCCGGCGCGGAGGGGGTCGCGGTGAGCGTGACGCACCGCGACCTGGGCCGCGAGTGACGGGCCCGCGGGTGACGGGGCGAGGGACGGACCCCCGGGTTCCCGGGCCGCGCGGCAACGGGGCGGACGTCGAGGGGGCCGGGCTGCGCGCCGTGGCGCTGGGTGGCGGCCACGGGCTGTCCGCGACGCTGTCCGCGCTGCGCCACATGCCGGAGGTCGCCGACGTGACCGCCGTGGTCACCGTGGCCGACGACGGCGGCTCGTCCGGCCGGATCCGTCGCGAGCTCGGTGGCCTGCTGCCGCCGGGCGACCTGCGGATGGCGCTCGCCGCGCTGGCCGCGGACGACGACGGGGGCCGGCGCTGGGCCGAGCTCGTCCAGCACCGCTTCGGCGGCACGGGCGCGCTGGCCGGGCACGCGGTGGGCAACCTGCTGCTGGCCGGGCTGATGGAGACCCTCGGCGACCCGGTCGAGGCGCTCGACGAGGTGTGCCGGCTGCTCGGCGTCCGGGGCCGGGTGCTGCCGATGAGCCGGGTGCCGCTGGACATGGAGGCCGAGGTCAGCGGCCTCGACGAGACCGACCCGGCGCGCACCCACCGGATCCGCGGCCAGGTCGCGGTGGCCTCGACCCCGGGGCGGNGGGGGGGGGGGGGGGGGGCGCCCGACCCGCCCGCCGGCCTGCGAGCAGGCGGTCGACGCCGTCCGTGCGGCGGACCTCGTGCTGCTCGGGCCGGGCTCGTGGTTCACCAGTGTGCTCCCGCACCTGCTGGTCCCGGCGCTGCGCGAGGCGCTGCGCGACACCGCGGCCCGCCGGGTGGTGGTGCTGAACCTGGCGCCCGAGCCGGGGGAGACCGCGGACTTCTCCCCGGAGCAGCACCTCGCGGTGCTGGCGGCGCACGCCCCGGAGCTGCGGGTCGACGCCGTGCTGGCCGACGCGGCGGCGGTGGCGGTACCCCATCGGCTGCGCCGGGCGGCACGGGCGATGATGGGTCCCGGCGGCCGGGTGCATCTGGCCCCGGTCGCGGCGGAGGACCCGCTCGTGCCGCGGCACGAGCCGGCGGCGCTGGCGGCGGCGCTGCGGGAGGTCCTGGCGGCGTCCGCGCCGGTGCCGGCCGGGAGGCGGGCATGAGGGGGCAGGCGCACGCGCGGGGTGTGCGGACGGACCGGAGGGGGAGGCGCACGGCATGGCGATGACCGCGGCGGTGAAGGACGAGCTCAGCAGGCTCACCGTGACCAAGCCCTCCTGCCGGCGGGCGGAGGTCGCGTCGCTGCTCCGGTTCGCCGGCGGCCTGCACATCGTCGGCGGCCGCGTGGTGATCGAGGCCGAGGTCGACACCGGCTCCGTCGCGCGCCGGCTGCGCAAGGAGATCCACGACCTCTACGGCCACCAGGTCGAGGCGCACGTCATCACCGCGGGCGGGCTGCGCCGCGGCAACCGTTACGTGATCCGCGTGGTCCGCGACGGCGAGGGCCTGGCCCGCCAGACCGGGCTGCTCGACCAGCGCGGCCGGCCGGTGCGCGGCCTGCCGCCGGCGGTCGTCTCCGGCGACCTGGACGACGCCGAGGCGGCCTGGCGCGGCGCCTTCCTCGCCCACGGCTCGCTCACCGAGCCCGGCCGCAGCTCCGCGCTGGAGGTGACCTGCCCGGGCCCGGAGGCGGCGCTGGCCCTGGTCGGCTCGGCGCGCCGGCTCGGGGTCACGGCGAAGGCGCGCGAGGTGCGCGGGGCGGACCGGGTCGTCGTCCGGGACGGGGACGCCATCGGTGCCCTGCTGACGCGGATGGGCGCGCACGAGTCGGTGATGGCGTGGGAGGAGCGGCGGATGCGCCGCGAGGTGCGGGCCACCGCCAACCGGCTCGCCAACTTCGACGACGCCAACCTGCGCCGCTCGGCCCGCGCCGCGGTCGCCGCGGCGGCCCGGGTGCGGCGGGCGCTGGAGATCCTGGGCGACGAGGTGCCGGAGCACCTGCTGGCCGCCGGCCGGCTGCGCGCCGAGCACACGCAGGCCTCGCTGGAAGAGCTCGGCCAGCTCGCCGACCCGCCCATGACGAAGGACGCCGTCGCCGGCCGGATCCGCAGGCTGCTGCACATGGCCGACAAGCGCGCGGCCGACCTGGGGATCCCGGACACGGAGTCCGCGGTCACCGCGGAGATGCTCGAGGACACGTGACCCGGGACGCACCCACGTGCGCACCGACCTGCGCAGATGCCGCACAGGTCACGCCCGCCGGGCCCCTGTGAACGGCGGCCGATGCCGATAGGGTTGGGCCGATCCCCAAGACGACACCAGTGGAGGTTCGTGTGACGGTCCGGGTAGGCGTGAACGGCTTCGGCCGCATCGGCCGCAACTTCTGGCGGGCGGTGGACGCCCAGCGCGCCGCCGGCACGAGCGACATCGAGATCGTGGCGGTGAACGACATCACCGACAACGCGACTCTGGCGCACCTGCTGAAGTACGACTCGATCCTCGGCAGGCTGCCGTACGAGGTCTCCTCGACGGACGAGGAGATCGTCGTCGACGGCAAGGGCTTCAAGGGCCTCGCGGTCCGCGACCCCGCCGAGCTGCCCTGGAAGGACCTCGGCGTCGACGTCGTCGTGGAGTCGACCGGCCTCTTCACCAAGCGCGAGGCCGCGTCCAAGCACCTCGACGCGGGCGCCAAGAAGGTCGTCATCTCCGCGCCGGCCACCGGCGAGGACATCACGATCGTCAAGGGCGTCAACGACGACCGGTACGACGGCAGCCAGACCATCGTCTCCAACGCCTCGTGCACCACCAACTGCCTCGCGCCGCTGGCGAAGGTGCTCGACGACCTGCTGGGGATCGAGAAGGGTCTGATGACCACGATCCACGCGTACACGCAGGACCAGAACCTGCAGGACGGCCCGCACAAGGACCTGCGCCGCGCCCGGGCCGCCGCGCTGAACATCGTGCCGACCTCGACCGGCGCCGCCAAGGCGATCTCGCTGGTCCTGCCGCACCTCAAGGGCAAGCTCGACGGCTACGCGCTGCGGGTGCCGATCCCCACCGGCTCGGCCACCGACCTCACGGTCGAGGTCCGCAAGGAGGCCTCCGCCGAGGAGATCAACGCGGCGTTCAAGGCCGCCGCCGAGGGTCCGCTCAAGGGCATCCTCAAGTACACCGAGGACCCGATCGTCTCGTCGGACATCGTGACCGACCCGCACTCGACGATCTTCGACGCCGGCCTGACCAAGGTCATCGGCAACCAGGTCAAGGTCGTCGGCTGGTACGACAACGAGTGGGGCTACTCGAACCGGCTGGCCGACATCACCGCCCTGGTCGCGTCGAAGCTCTGAGACGGGCCGTGAAGACTCTCGAGGACCTCGTCGCCGAGGGCGTTCGCGGGCGTGCCGTGCTGGTGCGCTCCGACCTGAACGTCCCGCTCGACGGCGGGACCATCACCGACGACGGCCGCATCCGCGCGTCGGTGCCGACGATCTCCACCCTGGCCGACGCCGGGGCGCGGGTCCTCGTCACCGCGCACCTCGGCCGGCCGAAGGGCGGGGCGGATCCGAAGTACTCGCTGGCCCCGGTGGCCGAGCGGCTCGGCGAGCTGCTCGGCGCCGAGGTCCCGCTGGTGCCGCACGGGCAGCGCCCCGAGCTCGCCGACGGGCGGGTCGCGCTGCTGGAGAACATCCGGTTCGACGCGCGCGAGACCAGCAAGGACGACGACCAGCGCGCCGAGTTCGCCCGCGAGCTGGTCGACCTGGTCGGGGCCGGCGCGGCGTTCGTGTCGGACGGCTTCGGCGTGGTGCACCGCAAGCAGGCCTCGGTGTACGACGTCGCGCAGGACCTCCCGGCCTACGCCGGCGGGCTGGTCCTGGCCGAGGTCGAGGTGCTGCAGAAGCTCACCGGCACGGCGTCTGACGGAACTGCGGTGGAGCGGCCGTACGCGGTCGTGCTGGGCGGCTCGAAGGTCTCGGACAAGCTCGCCGTGATCGAGGCGCTGCTGCCGAAGGTGGACTCGCTGCTGGTCGGCGGCGGGATGTGCTTCACCTTCCTCGCGGCGCAGGGCTACGGCGTCGGCTCGTCGCTGCTCGAGCAGGACCAGATCGACTCGTCCCGCAAGCTCCTGGAGTCCGGGAAGATCGTCCTGCCCACGGACGTCGTGGTCGCGGACAGGTTCGCGGCGGACGCGAACACCAAGACCGTGCCGGTCGACGCGATCGAGGAGGGCTGGATGGGCCTGGACATCGGCCCGGAGTCCGTCGCCGCGTTCGCCGAGGTGCTGTCCGGGGCGCGGACGGTGTTCTGGAACGGGCCGATGGGCGTGTTCGAGATGGCGCCGTTCGCCGAGGGCACCCGCGGCGTGGCGCAGGCGATCGTCGACAGCGACGCGTTCTCGGTCGTCGGCGGGGGCGACTCGGCCGCGGCCGTGCGCGCGCTCGGCCTGCCCGAGGACGGGTTCTCGCACATCTCCACCGGCGGCGGCGCGTCCCTGGAGTTCCTCGAGGGCAAGTCCCTGCCCGGTGTCGCGGTCCTGGAGCGGTAGATGGCACGCAAGGTGTTGATCGCCGGCAACTGGAAGATGAACCTGAACCACCTCGAGGCAATCGGGCTGGTGCAGAAGATCGCCTTCGCGTTGCCGGAGAAGTACTACGACCACGTGGACGTGGCGGTGATCCCGCCGTTCACGGACATCCGCAGCGTGCAGACGCTGATCGACGGGGACAAGCTCAAGCTGGTCCACGGCGCGCAGGACCTCTCGCCGCACGACTCCGGGGCCTACACCGGGGACGTGTCGGGGCCGATGCTCGCCAAGCTCGGCTGCACCTACGTCGTCGTCGGGCACTCGGAGCGGCGCGAGATCCACGGCGAGGACGACGGTGTCGTCAACGCCAAGGTGCGCGCCGCGCTGAAGCACGGCCTGCAGCCGATCCTCTGCGTCGGCGAGGGGCTCGACGTCCGCGAGTCCGGCGCCCAGGTCGCGCACACCACCGCCCAGCTGGTCGCGGCGCTGGAGAAGGTCACGGCCGAGCAGATCGGCCGGGTCGTCGTGGCCTACGAGCCGATCTGGGCGATCGGCACCGGCAAGGTGGCGAGCCCGGCCGACGCGCAGGAGGTCTGCCACGCGCTGCGCGAGGCGGTCCGCGAGAAGTACGGCGACCAGGTCGCCGACGCGCTGCGGATCCTCTACGGCGGCTCGGTGAAGGCGAAGAACGTCGGCGAGATCGTGGCCGAGGCGGACGTCGACGGCGCGCTCGTCGGCGGGGCCTCGCTCGACGCGGACGAGTTCGCGCAGCTCTGCGCCATCGCCGCGGGCGGCCCGCTGCCCTAGTCGGGCCCGGCCGGTATCCGGCGGACGGCGCTTCCGCTCACCAGGTACGAGCGAGAGCGCCGTTCGCCCGTTCTCGGGGCGGGTCGTCCCAGACGGGGGAACCCGGACCGCCCGGCGGCCGTTGGACGGGCGGCGGGGTGCGCCGAACGGCCCGGTAACGGAGCACCCGTCCCCCGCGACCCACGGAACACGGCCCGGGGCGAGCGGGCGAGCGGGGCTGGGTACAGTGGACACCCCTGCCGGGCTTCGAGAGGGCGGATGAGAACGGGATGATCCTGGCACTCCAGATCGTGCTGATCGTGTCCAGCGTCGTGCTGGTGCTGCTGATCCTGCTGCACCGCGGACGCGGCGGCGGGCTGTCGAGCCTCTTCGGCGGCGGCGTCCAGTCGAGCCTCTCGGGGTCGAGCGTCGTCGAGAAGAACCTGGACCGGCTGACGCTGTTCACCGCGGCGATCTGGCTGGTCGCCATCATCGGGACCGGCCTGCTGGTCAAGGTCGGGGCCTGACCCAACGCCCTGCAGTCAACGCCCTGCTGTGCAGTGGCGTCGAGCGGAGGAGAGCACCATGGCGATGTCCGGCGGCAACGCGATCCGGGGTACCCGGGTCGGGGCCGGCCCGATGGGGGAGTCCGAGCGCGGTGAGACCGCCCCCCGCGCGCGGATCCCGTACTTCTGCGCCAACGGGCACGAGACGCGGCCGTCGTTCGCGGCCGACGCGGAGATCCCGGAGTTCTGGGACTGCCCGCGCTGCGGCCTGCCGGCCGGTCGCGAGCAGTCCGCACCGCCCGCGGCGCCGCGCAACGAGCCGTACAAGACGCACCTCGCGTACGTGAAGGAGCGCCGCTCGGACGAGGACGGCGCCGCCATCCTCGAGGAGGCCCTGGCCCGGCTCCGCGCCTCCCGGGAGCTCTGAACCGGAGCGCCGAGCCGGACCTCCCGGCCGGACCCGTCGGACCGGAGCGCCGGACCGACACACGCCGACGGCCCCGCGGATCTCGCGGGGCCGTCGGCGTTCTCCGTGCGTGCCCGGGGCCGTCGTCGCGCCCTCAGCCGGTCCCGCTGCCCCAGATGTCCTCGAGGAACCGGTCGGCGGCGCGCAGCCCGGTGAGCCACGCGTCCGCGTCGGCCTCGGAGGCGCCCGTCCGGTCCCGGAAGACCTGCCGCAGCGCCGCCCGCACCCCGGGGGCGATCGTCGAGGCGTTGCCGCACACGAACACCGCGGCCCCCTGCTGGAGCAGCTCCCACACCTCGTCGGCGTGCTCGAGCAGCGCGTCCTGCACGTACTGCCGCGGGGTGCCGGGACAGCGCGAGTACGCCGGGACGACGTGCACGAGGCCCTGCTCCTCGAGCCCGCGCAGCTCGTCGGCGTAGAGCTCGTCGGAGTCCGGGGCGCGGCAGCCGAAGAACAGCAGCGACCGGCCGACCGTGCGGCCCTCGGCCTGGTCGGCGGCGCGGTCCTGCAGGAACCCCCGGAAGGGGGCGAGCCCGGTCCCGGCCCCGATCATGATCATCGGGGTGGTCGGGTCGGCCGGCGGGCGGAAGGCGATCGTCGGCTTGCGCACGAAGACGAACGCCGTCCCCTGCTCGGGCAGCTCCGAGAGGTGCCCGGAGCAGGTGCCGCGGTACACCCCGGAACCGGAGCGGGCCGGCCCGCGGACGACGCCGACGGTGATGCTGCAGTCCCCGGCGCCCGCCCGCGGCGACGAGGAGATGGAGTAGTACCGCGGGCGCAGCGGCGGCAGCAGGTCGAGGAACTCGGCGAAGGGCAGCGCGCACGAGGGGAACGCCTCGAGCAGGTCGAGCACCGAGCGGTACGGCTCGGCCACCCCGGCCCGGTACCCGTCGCCTGCGAGCGCCTCGAGCTCGGCCCGCTCGCCCGGGTCCGCGGTGTACCGGGCCAGGGTCTCGACGTCCCCGCGGGTCGCCACGTCCTGCAGCTCCACACAGGTGGCGAGCACGCCCAGCAGCGGGGCGGGCTCGTCGATCGGCAGATGGGTCGGCGCCGTGCCCGTCGGGATGATCGTGGCGTACTGCGCGCCGTCGAGGCCGAACCGCGTGATCACCCGCCGGATCGGGTCGATCCCGTTCCGGGGCAGGACGCCGAGGTGGTCGCCCGCCCCGTAGCCGACGCCCTCGGGCAGGGCGATCTGGACGTGCCGGGTCGACCGCTCCGGCGGCTTGCCGTCCTCCCCGAGGATCAGCTCCCGGTTGACGGTGATCTTCGCCGGCCGGGCGCGGTACGACAGCACGACCGGGTTGGTGACCTGGCGGTTCGTCAACGTGACCGTCAGCCGCGGACCCTGCCGCAGCTCCGCGCCCACCTCATCCGGCAGGTCGAGGGACTGCGCGAGATCGGCCCAGAGGCCCGCGTGCCAGTCGCGGTAGGCCGCGTCGAAGTCGCCGCTGGCGTCGCCGCCGCCCCGCGGGTGGACGCGCCGCCCGCCCGCCGCGGCGAGCCCCTCGTCCAGCCGGGTGGGTACCGCCTGGTAGGTCCCGGCCCACTCGCTGTCGCCACAGCCGAAGACCGCGAACGCCGTGCCGGGCGCCCGGGCGTCGGGCCCCTCGAGCCACGCGCAGAACGCCGCCGCGTTGTCGGGCGGGGTGCCGTTGTACGACGAGCTGACCACGATCGCGGCGCCCTTCTCCGGCAGCGCGCCGACGGCGTCGTCGAGCGGGGAGAGGGTGACGTCGAAGCCGCGGGCGGTGCCCTCGCCGGCGAGGGTGGTGGCCAGCGCCTCCGCCGTGCCGAGGTTGGAGCCGAACAGCACCGCGAGCGGGGTGCCGTGCCGCGTCACCAGCGGCTCCGGCGCGGCGACGGGCACGGCCTCGCGGGCCACGGTGGTGCCCGTCCCGTTCGTCGCCGGAGCGGCCTGGAGGGTGCGGCCGGCGCGCGGGCGGACCCGGATCCGGAACTCGTCCGGCTTCACGGTCAGCGTGGTCCTGGTGTGCAGCCGGTAGTCGAGGTGGTCCTCGAGCTCGAAGCGCTGCAGCAGCATCCCGAGCACGAGGGTGGCCTCCTGCAGGGCGAACTGCCGGCCGATGCAGGCCCGCTGCCCGGTGCCGAAGGGCTTGTAGGCGTGCGGCGGGAGCGCGGCGATCTTCTCCGCGGCCATCCGGTCGGGGTCGAAACGTTCGGGGTCCTCCCACACCGTGGTGTCCCGGTGCAGCGCGCCGGCCAGCACGGTGATCGGTGTGCCCGCGGGGATCGCGTACCGGCCGCCGATCACGGTGTCCTCCCGCGGGGTGCGGGTGAAGCCGGGCGCGGTCGGCCACAGCCGCAGCGTCTCGTCGAGCACCTGCCGGACGTACCGCAGCCGGCCGATCTGCTCGAAGGTCGGTGCGGCGGTGTCGCCGAGGATCTCGTCGGCCTCGGCGTGCGCCCGCTCGAGCGCGTCGGGGTTCTTCAGCAGCTCGTAGACCGCGAAGGAGAGCAGGCCCGAGGTGGTCTCGTGGCCGGCGATGAGGAACGTGATGCACTGCGCGCGGATGTTCTCGTCCGGCAGCGACTCGCCGTCGCGGGTGCGGCCGACGAGCATGCGCCCGAGCAGGTCGGTGTTCTCGGCGGCCTCGCCCTCGGCCCGGCGCTCGCGCACCAGCCCCTCGACCAGGTCGCTCATGAAGGTCGCGTCCTCCTCGAGCTGCCGCTGCGCGCGGACCCGCAGGCGGGTCTGGATGGGCAGCTGGCGCTGGCGGCCCTGCGCCTCCGCCAGCACCCGGTTCATGGCCTGGACGAAGGGGTGCGGGGTGTCGCGGTAGAAGGAGTTGAACCGGTAGCCGAACCCGCACAGCGCGATGGTGTCGAGGGTCAGCCGGGTCATGTCGGCCGGGACGTCGACCTCCTCGCCGGGGTTGAGCCGGGCCCACTTCTCCATGAGCTGCTCGCCGATGTCGACCATCCGCGGCACGTAGTCCCGCATCGCGCGCATCGAGAAGGGCGCCATGAGGATCTCGTGCGCCCGGTGCCAGAGCGGGTCGTCGGTCTGGGAGGTGAACAGCCCGTTCCCGATCGGCCCCTCGCTGAGCTGGGCGAGCCCGCCGCCGAGCGCCTTGTCGAAGCGGGCGTCGTCGAAGACCTCCTGGGCGAGCTCGGCGCCGGAGAGGATCAGCCGCGGCCCGCTCGGCATGCTGAGCCGGAAGATCGGGCCGTACTCCTTCGCCATCCGCAGGAAGCCGTCCATCGGGGCGGTGCTGTCGATGTCGAGGAGATTGCCGAGCAGGGGCAACGAGTGCGGGCCCGGCAGCTCGTCGATGCCGACGACATCCTGGGCGCCGGTCGCGGGGCCGGTCTCACTGCTCATCCTTGTCCTCCTTCGTTCGGCCGTCCTCCCGCCCGGGTCGGCGCACCAGGAGCAGGACGCCCAGCACGAGCACCCAGCCGGGGAACACCAGCAGGACCGAGGGATGGAAGGTGGTGCTGACCAGCAGGAACGCTGCGGCCAGGTACGAGACGACGGCGAGCGGCCGGGGGAGCGCACGACCCAGCCCGGTCGTCGTGGTGATCATGAACATGCCCGCGGCGCGGACGCCGTAGACGAAGACCATCGTGAAGCCGATCGTCATCAGCGTGCGGACGACGTCCGGCGGCGGGGGCGCGGCGGAGGAGAAGCGGGTGAGCAGCGCGGCGCCGCCCGCGGTGGCGGTCCCGGCGAACAGCAGGCAGACGAACACGACGCCCGAGGCCAGGTGCAGCCAGTGCGGGATCCGGGCCCACGAACGCGGCGTCACGACCTGCAGGTACGTCCGGGTGGCGACCATGTGCCAGAGGAACGCGATGCCGGCGAACGGCACCACGTACAGCCCGACGGAGACGAGCAGCGAGGCCTGCCCCGAGGTGAAGAAGGCGGTGTACGCCTCGTCGGGGGCGTCGAGGCCCGGGCCCTGCGACACCAGCACCAGCGCGACCACGAAGAGGGCGGCGAACACCACCCCCGACCCGCCGGCGGCACGGGCGAGGGCGACGACCTCGGCGCGGTCGGGTCCGACGGCGGGAGCGGCGTGCGGATCGGGGCGGACCGGTGCAGGCATGGCGTCTCCCGCGGCAGCGCCGGCCGCGACCCCGCCGGGCACGTCGCCCGACCGGCCGTCGCGACCGCGCGGCCCTGCTGTCCGGGCGATGCTTGGCCCGCCGCCGCGGGACGGTCAAGGACCGTTGGGCCCGATTCGGCCGCCCCGCCCCCACGATCGCCACCGCGGCGACGTGCGTACGCAGGTCCGTCCGGCCCAGCCGGAGGGCCCTTCCACGCCGCGTGCGTGATCGCTAGCCTGCGCGCCATGACTCGCTGGACGCTGCCGCCCGACCGGATCCCGAGCGCCTGGTTCAACGTGGCGCCGCACCTGCCGGAGCCGGTGGACCCGCCGCTGCACCCGGGCACGCGCGAGCCGGTCGGCCCGGCGGATCTCGCGCCGCTGTTCCCGATGGAGCTGATCGGGCAGGAGGTCTCCACGGCGCCCTGGATCGACGTGCCGGGCGAGGTCCTGGACATCCTGCGGCTGTGGCGGCCCACCCCGCTGGTGCGCGCGGAGCGGCTGGAGAGAGTGCTCGGCACGCCCGCGCGGATCTACTTCAAGGACGAGTCCGGCTCGCCGTCGGGCAGCCACAAGACCAACACCGCCGTGCCCCAGGCGTTCTACAACGCCAAGGAGGGCATCACCCGTCTCACCACGGAGACCGGGGCCGGGCAGTGGGGCACCGCGCTGTCCTACGCCGCCGCGCAGTACGGCCTGGAGCTGCAGGTCTACATGGTCCGCGCCTCGTACGAGCAGAAGCCGTACCGCCGGATCGCGATGGAGACCTGGGGCGGCTCGGTGGTCCCGTCCCCGGTGGACGAGCCCGGCCACCCCGGCTCGCTCGGCGCCGCGATCTCCGACGCCGTGCGGGACTGCGTGGGTCGCGAGGACACGCACTACGCGCTGGGCTCGGTGCTCAACCACGTCCTGCTGCACCAGACCGTGATCGGGCTCGAGGCCAAGGAGCAGCTGGAGCTGGCGGGCGAGCGGCTGCCGGACGTCGTTCTCGCCTCCTGCGGCGGCGGCTCCAACCTGGGTGGGATCACGTTCCCGTTCGTGCCGGACGAGGGCGTGCGACTGCTCGCCGTCGAGCCGCTGTCCTGCCCGACCCTGACCCGGGGCCGGTTCGAGTACGACTTCGGGGACGTCGCCGGGCTGACCCCGCTGATGCCCATGTACACCCTCGGGCACGACTTCGTGCCGCCGTCCATCCACGCCGGCGGGCTGCGTTACCACGGCGACTCGCCGCTGGTGTCCGCGCTGGTCAAGGCGGGTCGGATGGAGGCGGTGGCCTACCCGCAGGGCAAGGTGTTCGAGGCGGCGGTGCAGTTCGCCACGGTCGAGGGCAAGATCCCGGCGCCCGAGTGCGCGCACGCGATCCGCGCCGCGATCGACGAGGCGTTGGCCGCCAAGGAGACCGGGGAGGAGAAGGTCATCCTCTTCAACTACAGCGGACACGGCTTCCTCGACCTGTCGGCCTACGACGATCACAACAACGGTCGGCTGCCGGAGGAGCAGGGCTGATCCCGGCGCCGGATCAGCCGCCGAGTCGGACACCGGGAGCGCGAATTCCTGTTCCGGGCGGGGACTAGCCTGGGTTCGGGAGCGAGCACCGGGAGGGACGATGGCGGCGGGACGGCTGCGCTCGGCGGTGTCCGCGGCCGTGTCCTGGCCGTTGCGGCACGTCAAGACGGTGCTGCACTGGATCCTGGTGGCCGCCGCGCTGGGCTACATCGCCTGGCAGCTGCCGGAGATGGTCCGGGCGGTCCGCGAGGCGGGGGATCCGCTGTCCCACCTCCGGCCGGGCTGGCTCGGGCTCGCCGTGCTGCTCGCCGTGGCCGCCCTCGTCCTCTACGGCGAGCTGCACCGGGTGATGCTCGCGATCGGCGGGGCCCGGGTGCCGGGTCGCACGGTGCAGGCCATCACCTTCGCCGAGAACGCGATCGCCAACACCGTCCCGGTCGTGGGCGGGGCCGGTGCGCTGGCCTACTCCATCGCCCGGCTCCGCAGCCGCGGGGTCGACGCCGCGCTGGCCTCCTGGTCGGTGTTCCTGCCCGGCGCCCTGTCCACGATCGTGCTGCTGGTCGGGGCGGTCTTCGTCGTGGCGGCGGCCGGCTGGATGCCGATGTGGCTGGCCGTGCTGGTCGGCGCGGCGATCACGATCGGGACGATGGGGTTCTGGTCGGTGCTCACGCACGCCTCCGTGCTGCACCGGATCCTGCTCGGCCTCGTGCACCTGTGGCGCCGGGTGCCGGGCGTGTGCCACGACTGCCGCAACAGCTGGGCGTCGGACCCGGAGGCCACGGCGAACCGGCTGGCCGAGCGCATCAACATCCTGCACCCGACGCCCCTGCAGTGGCTGCTGCTCGCCGGCACCGCCCTCGCCAGCTGGGCCGCGGACTTCCTCGCCCTGCACGCCTGCTCCGTCGCGCTGGGGCTCGACGCCCGGTGGGAGACCCTCGCACTCGGCTTCCTCGTCGTGCAGCTCAGCATCGCGCTGCAGGTCCTGCCGGGCGGCGCCGGGCTGGCGGAGACCGGGCTGCTGGGCGTGCTGCTCGCCGCGGGCGCCCCGGCCGCGCCGGCCGCGGCGACCGTGCTGGTCTACCGGCTGATCACCTGGTTGGGGCTGTCGGTGGCCGGGTGGGTCGTCTACGCCGTGCAGATCCACCTCACCCCGCCGCACTGGCACCGGCACCGGGCCGCCGCGACGGAGGAGGAGCACGGACTCCCACCCGGCACGGTGCCCGGCACCTGAGTGGGGGGCCGGGTCAGCAGCCGCAGGGCGCGGTGAGCGGGTCCGGCTCGGCCCGGCAGGCTCCCGCGACGGTCTCCACCGGGAAGCCCTCGCGGATCCAGTACTCGATCCCGCCGAGCATCTCCTTGACCCGGAAGCCGGCGCGGGCCAGGGCGAGCGCGCCGCGCGTGGCGCCGTCGCAGCCGGGACCCCAGCAGTAGGTCACGACGGGGACGGCCGGGTCGAGGTCCCCGGGGAGCCCGGCGTGCGGGCGGTGCACCGCGCCCGGCACGTGCCCCTGGTCCCACGCCGCGCGGCTCCGCGTGTCGACCAGCACGAACCCGGGTTCGCGGTCCGGTTCGCCGGCGAGGGCGGCGTGCACGTCGGCGACGTCGGTGAAGCAGGCCAGCCGCGCCGCGAAGAAGGCCGCCGCCTCGGAGGGGGCGGCGGGCGGGGTGGCGAGGACGGGCGAAACCGGTGAGGTGAGGGTCATGTCCGGGACGCTAAGCGCGGCCGGCCGTCGGGAGAAGGCAGGATCCACGGCCCCCACGTACTTCTACCGTGGATTCGACGGTCAATCGGCGACGACGCTGATCAGTCGAGCGGCCTCGGCAGCACGCGAGCGGGCGGTCTCGACGTCGTCGGCTGCGGCGACCACGACGCCCATCCGGCGCTTCGCGAAGCTCTCGGGCTTGCCGAACAACCGGAGGTCCGTGCCCGGGACGGCCAGCGCGGCGTCGACCCCCTCGAACGCGACCGCCTTCGCGTCCACCCCGCCGTAGAGCACGGCCGAGGCCCCGGGCGAGCGCAGGGCGACGTCGACCGGCAGGCCCAGGACCGCGCGGGCGTGCAGCTCGAACTCGGAGAGCCGCTGGGTCGCCAGCGTGACCAGCCCCGTGTCGTGCGGGCGCGGCGAGACCTCGGAGAACAGCACCTCGTCGCCGCGCACGAACAACTCCACGCCGAAGATCCCGCGGCCGCCGAGGGCCTCGGTGATGCGCCCGGCCACCTCGCGGGCCCCGGCGAGCGCCGCCTCGGACATCGCCTGCGGCTGCCAGGACTCGACGTAGTCGCCGTCGCGCTGGACGTGCCCGATGGGGTCGCAGAAGTGCGTCCCGGTCGTCCCGTCCGGCCCGGCCGCGCGCACGGTCAGCTGGGTGATCTCGTAGTCGAAGTCGACGAACCCCTCGACGATCACGCGGGTCCCCGCGACGCGGCCGCCGGCCATCGCGTGGTCCCACGCCGGCTGCAGGTCCGCCGCGGAGCGCAGCACGGACTGCCCCTTGCCCGACGACGACATCACCGGCTTGAGCACGCACGGGTAGCCGATGCCGCCCCCGGCGCCGCCGGTACCACCACCGGGGCCGCCCTCGATCGCCGCGCGGACCTCGTCGGGCGAGTCGGCGAACGCGTACGGCGAGGTGGGGAGGCCCAGCTCCTCGGCGGCGAGCCGGCGGATGCCCTCGCGGTCCATGGTCAGCCGGGTGGCGCGCGCGGTCGGGACCACCGTGGAGGTGCCGGCCTCCTCGACGGCCAGCAGGGCGCTGGTCGCGATCGCCTCGATCTCGGGGATCACGTAGTGCGGCTGCTCCTGCTCGATCAGCGCCGTGAGGGCGACCGGGTCGGTCATGTCGACCGTGTGGGCGCGGTGCGCGACCTGGTGGCCGGGCGCGTCCGGGTACCGGTCGACCGCCACGACCTCGACCCCGAGGCGCTGGAAGGCGACCACGACCTCCTTCCCGAGCTCGCCGGCGCCGAGCAGCATGACGCGGGTCGCGGAGGGGGAGAGCGGGGTGCCGAGACGCACGTGGCCGGTCATGGCGCCAGCTTAGGTTCCGCGCGGATCGGCACCCCCACCCGTCAGGCGTCCGCGGTCTCGCCGAGGTACGCCTTGCGCATCGCCTCGACGTCCGGCTTGCCGAACTGGGAGAGCATGGCCTGCATCGTCCGGTTGGCCTTCGCGGGATCGGGGTCCTTCATCCACTCCTCGGCCTCGAGCGACACGACCTGCCACGAGACGCCGAACCTGTCCTTGAGCCAGCCGCACGGCTGGGGCTCGCCGCCCTCGACGAGGGCGGCCCAGTACCGGTCGATCTCCTCGGTGCTCTCGCAGGGCACCACGAACGAGATCGCCTCGCTGTGCGGGAACTGCGGCCCGCCGTTCAGCCCGGCGAAGTCCCGGCCGTCGAGGCTGAAGTACACGATCATGACCTCGCCGGCGGGCCCGGGCGCGCCCTCCGGGTAGTACTGGATCTCGGTGATCTCCGAGTTCGGGAACACGGAGGTGTAGAACTCCGCGGCCTGCTGCGCCTGACCGTCGAACCACAGGCAGGTGGTGATCGGCTTCATCGGGGACTCCTCGTGCTCGGATCGTGGTGCGGATCAGGTGCAGGGGAGACCGCGCCGATCGGACGAACTCGTCGGTGCGCGGACGGCGGCCGTGGATTCGACGGCTAGGGTGCCGGTATGGGCGCGGATTCCCTCGACGACACGGACTGGCGCCTGCTGGAAGCGCTGCAGCGCGACGGGCGGGCGAGCTACGCCGACCTGGGGCGGCTCGTCGGGCTGTCGCCCAGCGCCGTCACCGAGCGGGTCCGGCGGCTCGAGGAGACCGGCGTGATCACCGGCTACGGGTGCGAGGTCGACCCCGAGAAGCTCGGGCTGCCGATCATGGCGCTGGTGCGGCTGCGCTACCCGAGCGGCAACTACACGCCCTTCCGCGACCTGCTCGCCACCACGCCGGAGATCATCGAGGCGCACCACGTGACGGGGGAGGACTGCTTCGTGCTCACCGTCCGCACCCGCACCATGCGGCACCTGGAGGAGGTCACCGGGCGAATCGCCGGGCTCGGCGGGGTCACCACCAGCGTCGTCTACTCGAGCCCGCTGCCGCGCCGGTCGGTGGTGGCGGGCGCGGTGCACGCCCGCGCCGCCGCGGCCGCCCGCTCGCCCCGCCGCCGCTAGCACCAGGGCACCCTGATGCGCATCTTCCCGCCCCCGAGACGCGACACGGAACCACAACGCGGAAATCCAGCCGGCTGGGACGCGTCAGGGAACCATGGTGCGATCAGGGGTCGAGGAGGGCGAGCAGGGCGCCGGGCTTCACCGTGCGCGCGCCGACGGCGTGCAGGAGCCGGGTGAGCTCGCGGTCGGCGGTGACCACACAGACGTGCTCGTCCCGCTCACCGAGGTCGTGGGCGAGCTCGACCATCGCCGAGTCCCCGTCCCGCGGTGCGCGCAGCACGGCGAGGTCCTCGGGGACCTCCGCCCGCCTGGCCGCGCCCTCCAGCACCAGCAGGACCCGGTCGCCGAGCGGGCCCAGCGACCCCGCCCGCTGCGCCTCGGCGAGCTGCGCGGCGAGCCGGCCCGCCGCACCCGCCCGGTCGCGCCACCAGCCGTCCGGCCGGGAGCCGACCACATTGGCGCCGTCGACGATCAGGTGCCGCACGGGGCCGTTCCCGGAGGGCGGGGACCGTGCGAGCGACCCGCCCGGCAGGCGCTCACGGGTTGCGGAGGTCCTTCGGCAGCTTCGACGCCGACGCGCGGTCCAGCAGCCAGCGGGTGCGCAACCGGCCGCGGGCGCCGGCGACGGGGATCGCGACCTCGCCCGCCCCGCCGAGCGCCATGCTGACCGCCGCGGCCTTCTCCTCGCCGGCCGTCACGATCCACACCTCCTGCGAGGTCCGGATGGCCGGCAGGGTCAGCGAGACCCGCGTCGGCGGGGGCTTCGGGCAGTTGTAGACCGGCACCACGGTCCGCTCGGTCTCGTAGACCGCCGGCGACTCCGGGAAGACCGACGCCGTGTGCCCCTCGCCGCCCATGCCGAGCAGCATGATCTCGAACGCCGGCACGTCCCCGTGGTCCTCGGGCCGCGCCTTGCGGGCGAGCAGGTCCGCATACTCGGCCGCGGCCTCGTCGGCGCCCGAGGGCCCGGTCCCGACGTCGGCGCCCATCGGGTAGACGAGCGACGGGTCGACGTCGACGTGGTCGAGCAGCGCCTCGCGGGCCTGGGTCTCGTTGCGCTCCGGGTCGCCGGCGGCCAGGAACCGCTCGTCGCCCCAGTAGAACTCGACGCGCGACCAGTCCACCGCCGCCCGCGCCGGCGAGTCCCGGATGTGCGCGAGCAGCTTGGTGCCCACCCCGCCGCCGGTCAGCACCAGCCGCGGGATGCTCCCGGTGGCCTGCAGGTCGACGAGCCGGGTGACCAGCCGGGCCGCCGTGGCCGCGGCCAGCACGTCCGCGTCGGTGTGGATCGCGATCTCGGGGGTGGCGCCGCTCGGGGTCACACCTGCACCGCCGTCCGGCCGCGGGAGATGTTCTCGACGCCGGCGAGGGCCTCGCCGTAGGTGTCGTCCGGGTCGAGCCGGCGCAGCTCCTCGGCGAGGCAGTCCGGCACCCCCCGGCGGGCCAGGGCGATCATGCGGTCCGGCTGGCCGGGCTGCGACAGGGTGGCCGTCTTGCCGTCCGGGCGGATCAGCTCGATCGCGCCCGACGACCGGGTGAGCCGCACCAGCGACATGCCCTGCCCGCGGGAGGCGGGGGAGCGCTTGACCTTCACCCCCAGCCGGGTGACCAGCCAGCCCGCGAGCAGGTCGGTCGACGGGGAGACCTGCTCGCCCGCGACCAGCGCTCCGGTGACCTCGTCGTGCGGCGGGAAGTCCAGCGCCGCGGCCAGCAGCGCGCGCCACTGGGTCAGGCGGGTCCAGGTGAGGTCGGTGTCGCCGGCGACGTGGTGCGCCCGGCGCTGCTCGAAGGACCTGAGCGGGTTCTTCGACGACAGCGCGTCCGTGATGCGGCGCTGCGCGAGCTGCCCGATCGGGTCCTCGGCCGGCACCGCCGGGGCCTCCTCGGGCCACCAGGCGACGACCGGGGCGTCGGGCAGCAGCAGCGGCGTGACCATGCCGGCCCCCGCCTCGCCGCCCGCCAGCGCGCCGTAGCCGCGCAGCACGATGACCTCGCTGGCCCCGGCGTCGCCGCCGACCCGGATCTGCGCGTCCAGCCGCGCGGCGGCCTTGCGCTGCCCGCGGGCCAGGACGATCACGCGGCAGGGGTGCTCGCGGCTGGCGGTGTTGGCCGCCTCGATGGCGCTCTCGATCGCGGCGCCGTCGTCCGTGACGACGACGAGGGTCAGCACCCGGCCGAGGGCGAGCACGCCGCCGCGCTCGCGCAGCTCGACGAGCTTCTTGTTCACCACCGAGGTGGTGCTCGACGGCAGGTCGACGATCATGTCCTCGGGCTCCTCGTGCTCAGGGGCTGGGCCGGTGCGGCGGGTGCGGCCGGGCGCACGCTCACGGCCGGCGCCAGCTGCGGCCGGTGCGGGCGAGCATCTCGTTGGCCTGGTCGGGGCCCCAGCTGCCGGCCGCGTACGGCGGCGGGCCCTCGGGCAGCGAGTGCCAGTAGTCGATCACCGGGTCGAGGATCTCCCACGACCGCTCGACCTCCTCGTTCACCGGGAACAGCGAGGGCTCGCCGAGCAGCACGTCGAGGATCAGCCGCTCGTAGGCCTCCGGGGAGGCCTCGGTGAAGGCGGTGCCGTAGCCGAAGTCCATCGTGACGTCCCGGACCTCCATCTGGCTGCCCGGCACCTTGGACCCGAACCGCATGGTCACGCCCTCGTCCGGCTGCACCCGGATGACCAGCGCGTTCTGCCCCAGCTCCTCGGTCATCGTGGAGTCGAAGGGCAGGTGCGGCGCGCGCTTGAAGATCACCGCGATCTCGGTGACCCGGCGGCCCAGCCGCTTGCCGGTGCGCAGGTAGAACGGCACGCCGGCCCAGCGCCGGGTCTCGATCGCGCAGGTGATCGCGGCGAAGGTCTCGGTGGTGGAGTTCGGGTCGTAGCCCTCCTCCTCCTTGAGGCCGCGGACCAGCTCGCCGCCCTGCCAGCCGCCGCTGTACTGGCCGCGCGCGGTGGTCTCCGACAGCGGGTGCACCAGCTTGGTCGCCCGCAGCACCTTGATCTTCTCGCTGCGCAGCTCGTCGGAGGAGAAGGAGGTCGGCTCCTCCATCGCCGTGAACGCGAGCAGCTGCAGCAGGTGGTTCTGGATGACGTCCCGGGCCGCGCCGATGCCGTCGTAGTAGCCCGCGCGCCCGCCCAGGCCGATGTCCTCGGCCATGGTGATCTGCACGTGGTCGACGTAGTTGGCGTTCCAGATCGGCTCGAACAGCTGGTTGGCGAAGCGCAGCGCCAGGACGTTCTGCACCGTCTCCTTGCCGAGGTAGTGGTCGATCCGGAAGACCGAGTCCTCGGGGAAGACGTCGTTGACGATCGCGTTGAGCTCCTTGGCCGACTGGAGGTCGTGGCCGAAGGGCTTCTCGATGACGACGCGGCGCCACTGGTCGTCGTTCTGCGCGGACAGCCCCGAGCGCGCGAGCTGCTTGCACACGACGGGGAAGGCCGACGGCGGGATCGACAGGTAGAAGGCGTGGTTGCCGCCGGTGCCGCGAACCCGGTCGAGGTCGCGCACGGTCTGCTCGAGCCGGTCGAAGGCGTCGTCGTCGTCGAAGGACCCCTGCACGAACCGGAAGCCCTCCGCGAGCCGGTCCCACACCTCCTGGCGGAACGGCGTGCGCGCGTGCTGCTTCACGGCCTCGTACACGACCTGGCCGAAGTCCTGCTCGTCCCAGTCGCGGCGGGCGAAGCCGGTGAGCGCGAAGCCCGGCGGCAGCAGCCCCCGGTTCGCCAGGTCGTAGATGGCCGGCATGAGCTTCTTGCGCGACAGGTCGCCGGTCACCCCGAAGATCACCAGCCCGCACGGGCCGGCGATGCGCGGGAGCCGCTTGTCGCGGGGATCCCGCAGCGGGTTCACCCAGTTCGCGGTGCTCGCCGGGATGCCCTTGGTCCCGCTGGTCATGACACGCTCCGTCTCTCGGCTGGTCTCGGCTGGTCTCGGCTCGTTCGGTCGGCCCGCAGGGGCCGACCCGGTTCAGTCGGCCCCGGTCCCGCGGTGCGGGCTCAGTCCCTGGATCGCGTGGGCGAGCGAGACCAGCCCGGCCACCCGGTCGGTGAGGTGCAGCCGCAGCACGGGCACGCCCCGCGCCGCGACGTCGGCCGCGACGCCGCCTGCCTCGGTCAGCGCCAGACTAGCCAGGGCGGGCCCCGGGTCGGGAACGAGATCGTCCGGCGGGTCGCCCGTGACCAGGCACAGCGCACCCGGTCGGGGGGCGTCCCGGCGGAACGGGGCCAGCACGCCGCGGTCCCGCGGGCCCCACCCGAAGGTCACGGGCAGGCCCGCGCGGCGGGCGAGCTCGCCGCGCAGCACGGCGAGGGAGGCGTCGTCGACGGGGTCCAGCCACACCGACACCGCCAGGTGCCCGCCGGGTGGGACGGCCGCGACCAGGGCCCGCAGCGCGGCCGCCGGGCCGCTGTCCCCGGACGGCACGAGCGACGCCGCGGCGTGGACGTCGACGAGCCCGTCGGAGCCCCGCAGCCCGAGCGGTTCGGGCGTGGCGCTCCCGGTCGCCCCCGCCGGCCCGGGCGGGGCCGGCGTCGTGCTCGTCGCGGGGGCGTCGGGACCGAACGCCTCGCCGTCGAGCAGGCGGGCGGCGGCCGCCGCGGCGTACTGCCACAGCAGCAGCTCGGCGCCCAGCGGCCCGCCGGTACGGACGACCTCGTCGGCGAGGTCCGCGGCCTCGTCCCCGTCGCCGGGATCGTCGGGCTCGGCACCGGCCTCGTCGGGCTCCGCCCCGGTGACCCGGGCGAGCAGCGCGTCGACCGTCGGCTCGACCTCCCGGCCGGCGGCGAGGAGCCCGGACAGGTCGTCGGGCGCCGCGTCGGGGTGCCGCGCGGCCGCGGGCGCCAGCGTGGGGCCGGTGGGCAGCCCGTCGGGGTCGGTGTCGTCGACGAGCACCGGCGCGCCCCCGGCCGCGGCGATCAGCGCCGCCACCCACTCCGCCAGGGCCGGCGGCCCCTCGGCGGGATCGAGGCGGACCGCACCCGCGCCGACGGCGACGAGCACCCCCGCCAGCTCCAGCGCGGGGTTCCCCGCCTCGTCGGCGGAGAGCAGCTCGGCCACGGCCCGGGCGTCGTCGAGGACCTCGCCGATCGGCGCCCCGGCCAGCCCGGCCGGCACCAGCCCGGGCGCCCCGAGGAGCGACCAGGCGCCGGGGACGTCCCGCTCGGTCGTGATCACCACGGACCCGGCGGCGCGGGCGGTCTCGTCGAGCGGTGAGCCGGCCTCGGTCAGTACCACCGTGCGCTCGGCGGCCCGGCGGGGGCCGACCTCCTCGGCGACCGCCGCGGCGAGCAGCTCGTGCACCGTGGCGATCCAGGGCGTGTCGCCCGCGGGATCGGTGACGACGAGCACGGTGCCGCTCAGGTCGGCGGCGAGGGCGTGCGACACGGCACCCGGATCGGGGGAGTCGAGCACCTGCAGCAGGCCCGACCCGCCGGCGAGGACCTGGGCGCCGAGGGTCCAGCGCGCGTCGCCGACGAGCAGCACGCGGGCCGCGCCCTCGACCCGGAACGCCTCGCGCAGCGCGTCGACCTGGCCGACGAGCGGGCGGGAGGTGCGCGGCAGCGCCGCCCAGCCCAGCCCGTCGCCGGCGGCCGGACCCCACGCGGACGGGTCCGCGTCGGTGATCCGGGACGCGACGACGTCCGTGGCCAGCGCGGCGGCGATCCGCCGGGCCTGACGGGCGAGCGGTCCGGGGGCGGGACGGGAACCGCCGCCGAGCTCCACGACGGGGAGCCCGACGGCGGGTCGCGAGGTCACGGGGGTGAGCCTCCTGCGATCGGACTACTTGGCGGCGTCGAGCTGCTCCTGCACCGACTCCTGCAGCTCGGACCAGGACTTCTCGAACTTGTCGACGCCCTCGTTCTCGAGGGTGAGGAAGACGTCCGTGAGGTCGATGCCGACCCGCTCGAGGTCGTCGAACACCTGCTGCGCCTCGGCGGCGGTGCCGGTGACCTTGTCGCCCTCGACCTCGCCGTGGTCGGCGAAGGCCCGGAGCGTCTTCTCCGGCATCGTGTTGACCACGTTCGGGACCACGAGCTCGGTCACGTACAGCGTGTCCGGGTACTCGGGGTTCTTCACGCCGGTCGAGGCCCACAGCGGCCGCTGCCGCCGGGCGCCCTTGGCCTCCAGCGCGGCCCAGCGGTCGGAGCCGAAGACCTCCTCGTAGGCGGCGTAGGCCAGGCGCGAGTTCGCGACGCCCGCCCTGCCCTTGAGGGCCTTCGCCTCGTCCGTGCCGATCCCGTCGAGCCGCTTGTCGATCTCGGTGTCCACCCGGGACACGAAGAACGAGGCGACGGACGCGATCCGGGAGAGCTCCTGGCCGTTCTTCTCGGCCTGCTCCAGGCCCGCCAGGAACGCGTCCATCACGGCCCGGTACCGCTCGACCGAGAAGATCAGGGTGACGTTGACGCTCACGCCCTCGGCCAACGCGCGGGTGATGGCCGGCAGGCCGGCCTCGGTGGCCGGGATCTTGACCAGCAGGTTCGGCCGGTCCACGGCCTTCCACAGGTCGAGGGCCTGCGCCACGGTGGCCTCGGTGTCGCGGGCCAGCGAGGGGTCGACCTCGAGCGACACGCGCCCGTCGATCCCCTGGGTGGCCTCCCAGGTGCCGCTGAAGACGTCGCAGGCCTGCTGGACGTCGGACACGGTGATCTCGCGGATCGAGGCGGCGACGTCCGCGCCGCGGCCCGCCAGCTCGTTCACCTGGGTGTTGTAGGACGCGCTGTCCTTGAGCGCGGCCGCGAAGATGGTCGGGTTGGTGGTGACGCCGACGACGTTCCAGTCGCTGATCAGCTCGGCCAGGTTGCCGGAGGTGAGCCGCTCCCGGGACAGGTCGTCGAGCCAGATCGAGACGCCCGCCTCGGACAGCGCGGCGAGCCGTTCGTGGGTGCTCATTGCCGGTACTCCTTCTTCAGGTGGCGGGTTCAGGACTTGCCGAGGCTCGCCCGGGCCGCGTCGACGACGGCCTCGGGCGTGAAGCCGAACTTCTCGAACAGGGTGGCCGCGTCGGCGCTGGCCCCGAAGTGCTCGATGCTCACGATCCGCCCGGCGTCGCCGACGAACCGGTACCACGGCATCGCGATGCCGGCCTCGACCGCGACCCGTGCCTTCACCGACGGCGGGAGCACGGAGTCGCGGTACGCGGCGTCCTGCGCGTCGAACCATTCCACGCAGGGCATGGACACCACACGGGTGGGAACGCCCTCCGCCTCCAGCGTCTTCCGCGCGGCGACGGCCAGCTGGACCTCGGACCCTGTGCCGATGATCACGACCTGCGGTGCGCCGTCGGACGCGTCGGCCAGGACGTAGCCGCCCTTCTTGACGCCCTCGGCCGAGGTGCCCTCCAGCACCGGCACGTTCTGCCGGGTCAGCGCGAGGCCGACCGGGCCGTCCTGCCACTCGAGCGTGGCCTTCCACGCGGCGGCGGTCTCGTTCGCGTCGGCCGGGCGGACCATCGACAGGTTCGGGATGGCGCGCAGCGCGGCCAGGTGCTCGATCGGCTGGTGCGTCGGGCCGTCCTCGCCCAGGCCGATCGAGTCGTGCGTCCAGACGAAGACGGCGGCGCTCTTCATCAGCGCACCCAGCCGCACCGCGCCGCGCATGTAGTCGCTGAACTGCAGGAACGTGCCGCCGTAGGGGCGGGTGGGGCCGTGCAGGGCGATGCCGTTGAGGATCGCTCCCATCGCGTGCTCGCGGACGCCGAAGTGCAGCGTGCGGCCGTACGGCGTGGCGTTCCACATCTTGGTGGCGGCGTCCTTGGGGCCGAACGAGTCGGCGCCCTCCATGGTGGTGTTGTTGCTCTCGGCCAGGTCGGCCGAGCCGCCCCACAGCTCGGGCAGCACGGGGGCGAGGGCCTTGAGCACCTCGCCCGACGCCTTGCGCGTGGCGATGCCCTTGGGGTCCGGCTCCCAGGTGGGCAGGGCGTCGGCCCAGCCCTCGGGCAGGGCGTTGGCCAGCAGCCGGTCGAACAGCTGCTTGCGCTCCGGCTCGCGCATGGCCCAGTCGTCGAACGCGTTGCGCCAGTGGTCGATGGCACCGCCCTGCCGCTCGCCCACCGACCGGGTGTGCTCGAGCACCTCGGGCTCGATCTGGAAGCTCTTGTCCGGGTCGAAGCCGAGGATGCGCTTGACCTCGGCGACCTCGTCGGCGCCCAGCGCGGCGCCGTGCGCCTTGCCGGTGTTCATCTTGGTGGGCGCCGGGTAGCCGATGACCGTCCGGAGCAGGATGAACGACGGCCGGCCGGTCTCGGCCTTGGCCTTCTCGATCGCCTCGAGGATCCCGCTGACGTTCTCGCCGCCCTCGACGACCTGCACGTGCCAGCCGTAGGCCTCGTAGCGCATCGCGGTGTCCTCGGACAGCGCGATGGTGGTGTCGTCCTCGATGGAGATCTTGTTGTCGTCGTAGAAGACGATGAGGTTGCCCAGCTCCTGGCGGCCCGCGATCGACGAGGCCTCGCTGGTGATGCCCTCCTCGATGTCCCCGTCCGAGGCGATGACGTAGATGAAGTGGTCGAACGGGGAGGCGCCCTCGGGGGTGTCCGGGTCGAACAGGCCGCGCTCGCGGCGCGAGGCGATCGCCATGCCGACCGCGGAGGCCAGGCCCTGGCCGAGCGGCCCCGTCGTCATCTCGACGCCGTTCGGGGTGGCCTCCAGCTCCGGGTGGCCCGGCGTCTTGGAGCCCCAGGTCCGCAGCGCCGCCAGGTCCTCCATCTCCATGCCGTAGCCCGCGAGGAAGAGCTGGATGTAGAGGGTGAGGCTGGAGTGGCCGGCGGAGAGGACGAAGCGGTCGCGCCCGACCCAGCCCGGGTCGGTGGGGTCGTGCCGCATGACGCGCTGGTAGAGGAGGTAGGCGAGCGGCGCCAGGCTCATGGCCGTGCCCGGGTGGCCGCTGCCGCACTTCTGCACGGCGTCGGCGGCCAGCACGCGGATCGTGTCGACGGCGCGCCTGTCCAGATCGGACCAGTCGTCCGGAACGTGCGCCGTGGTCAGTGCCTCGATCTCGGACTCCGTTACAGACACGCCTGAAGCTCCTGTCCTCGTGGGTGGGGGCGCCGACCTACCCGGTGGGGGCCGTCTTCATTCCTCTGTCCCCCGCGTCCGCCACGACGTCGGCGGCGTGGACCGGTCGGCGCGTCCGGCTCGACCCCGGACTCTAGCGGCCGGGGGCCCGACGCCGCCCGATCCTGCGTCGACCGGACACCGACCGGACTACCCCGGGACCCCCGGCCGCATTCCACCGGTTAGCATCGACGCGTTGTAGAAGTCGGTCCGTGGGCTGTGGGTTCGATACGGGCCGGTGGACGCGGCACCACCACAGTCCGTCGGCGAGCGAGGTAGCAACTGGTGAGCGCACCCGTCTCACACCGGGGAGCGGCCGAGAGGCCCGACCGGACGGGATCCCCGGGGCCGGCGGCACCGGCGCCGGGCCGCGGCCTGCTCGCCCGGTTCCGGGACACGGCTCGCGCCTACCTCGGGCTCACGAAGACCCGCATCATCGAGCAGCTGCTCGTGGTCACCGTGCCGGCGATGATCCTGGCCGAGCGCGCGATCCCGTCCGTGTGGCTGATCCTGGCCACGCTCGTCGGCGGGGCGATGGCGGCGGCCAGCGCGCACGCGCTCAACTGCGTGGTCGACGCCGACATCGACGCCAAGATGAAGCGCACGGCGCGCCGGCCCACGGCGCGCGGCGAGGTGCCCCGGCGCAACGCCCTGATCTTCGGCCTGGTGCTCGGTGCGTTGTCGGCGGCGTGGCTCTGGGCCACCACGAACCTGCTGTCCGCGCTGCTGTCGGTGGCGGCGATCGCGTTCTACGTGCTCGTGTACACGCTGGTGCTCAAGCGGCGGACCTCGCAGAACATCGTGTGGGGCGGCGCCGCGGGCTGCATGCCGGTGGTCATCGGCTGGTCGGCGGTCACGGGCACGGTCGGCTGGCCCGCCCTGGTGATGTTCGGTGTGATCTTCTTCTGGACCCCGCCGCACTTCTGGGCGCTGGCCATGAAGTACAAGGACGACTACGCCGCGGCCGAGGTGCCGATGCTCCCGGTCGTGGCCACGCCGCGGCAGGTGTCGGTCCGGATCGTCGCCTACTCGTGGGTGATGGCGGCCTGGACCTTCCTGCTGCTGCCGGTCACGTCGTGGATCTACGCCGCGTTCGCGCTGGTCGGCGGGGTCTACTTCGTGGTCACCGCGCACCGGCTGCACGCCGGTGTGAAGGCCGGCCGGGAGGTGGCGCCCATGCGGCTGTTCCACCTCTCCAACCTCTACCTCTGCGGCCTCTTCCTGGCCCTCGCCGTCGACGCCGCGATCGGCCTGCCCACCGTCTTCTGACGCGCGAGTCGGCACTGTCCGTCCACCGAACCCCACATCCCCGTCGCCCGGGATGTGGGGTTCGGTGTTCCCGGAGTGCCGGCTCGCGGGTTCAGCGCAGCAGGTCCGGCGCCCGCCAGGGCTCACCGAGGACGTGGTGGGCGAGGAAGGCGTGGACCGTCTCGTACCAGAGCGCCGCGTGCTGCGGCGTGAGCACCCAGTGGTTCTCGTCCGGGAAGTAGAGGAACCGGTGCGGGTTCTGCGCCGGGTCCGCGACCCGGGACTGCAGGTCCCACCACAGCCGCAGGCCCTCGCCGATCGGGACCCGGTAGTCCTTGTCGCCGTGGATCACCAGCATCGGCGTGGTGATCGCGTCGGCGTGGTGGTGCGGGCTGTTCGCCGCCGCCATCTCCGGCGTCATCTCGACGAGCCAGTAGTCGGCCAGGTCCGTGGTCGGCCCGAACTGGTCGAGGGCCCAGAGGCTGGCGTGCGTGACGATCGCGCGGAAGCGGTCGGTGTGCCCGGCGATCCAGTTGGCCATGTAGCCGCCGAAGGAGCCGCCCATCGCCGCGGTGCGGGCGGCGTCGATCTCGGGCAGCGCCTCGGCGGCGTCGGTCAGCGCCATCAGGTCGGTGTAGGGCGTGCCGCCCCACGCGCCCCAGCCGCGCTGCACGAAGTCCTGGCCGTAGCCGGTGGACAGGGCGGGGTCGGGGAGCAGCACGGCGTAGCCGCGGGCCGCCATCAGCCACGGGTTCCACCGCCACTGCCAGGCGTTCCAGCTGTTCAGCGGCCCGCCGTGCACCCACAGCAGCAGCGGGACGGGCTCGGCGGCCGTCGCCGCCTCGGGCAGCACCAGCCAGGCGCGAAGCGGTGAGCCGTCCTCGCCGGTCGCGGTGACCTCGGTGAGCGTGCCCGGCAGGGCGGGCGGCTCGGCGGGTCCGGGCAAGGGCGCGGGCTCCTGGTCGGGCGCGCGGGCGTCGAGCCGGACCGGGGTCGGCGGGCTGTCGACGGCCGAGCGCAGCGCGTAGACGGAGGCGCCGTCGGGCGAGAGGACCGGGTCGGTGTAGGCGCCGTGGTCGCCGGTCAGCCGGGTGACGGCGCCCGTCCCCACCTCGACGCGGAACAGCGGGCCGCGGCCCTGCTCGTCGGCCGTCACGACCAGGGCGGACGAGTCCGGGGCCCAGGCTAGGCCGGTCGGCCAGCGGTCCCAGTCGGCGGCGAGCTCGCGCGCCCCTGCCTCGGGTCCGCCGCCGTCGAGCGGGACGAGCACGAGCGTCTGGCGGGGGGCCCGCTCGGGGGTGGAGCGGCGGGTGCGGATCGCGGCCACGGTCCGCCCGTCCGGGCTGACGCGCGGGGTGCCGAAGTCGTGGCCGGGGTCGTCGAGCAGGGTGCGCCGCTCGCCGGTCGTCGTGTCGAGGGCGACCACGGTGGCGCGCGAGGCGCCGTGGCCGTTCGGGACGACCCAGCCGGTCACGGCGGTGCGGCCGTCCTGGGCGATGTCGGCCGAGGTGTCGAGGAGCGCGCGGCCGGGCGCGGGGGTGAGGTCGGTCCACGCCTCGCCGGGTCGGGCGGCCAGCAACCGGGCCTCGTCCGGGCCCAGGTCGTGGTCCCAGAACCGGACCGGGTAGCCGCCGTGCAGGACGGCCGAGATCTTCTTCTCCCGGCGCGCCGCGCGGCGGGTGGCGTCGTCGTCGCCGGTCACGGCCCCGGGGAGGGTCGGCGAGGTGACGAGCAGGGTGCCGGACTCGCGGGCGACGAGCGGGCTCCCGATCCCGCCCGGGCGGGTCCGGACGACCTGCGCCTCGCCGCCGCCCGCGGGCAACGACCACAGCGCGGCGGTCTCCGGCGCGTCCGGCGCCGCCTCGGGATCGGGACGGGCGGAGACGAAGAGGAGATCACCCTCGGGGGTGAAGGCGGGCGAGGACTCGCCCATCCCGCCCCGGGTCAGCCGGCGTGCCGGGGCCTCGCCCGCGGGGTCGACCTGCCAGAGGGCGCCCCGCCACGCCGTCCGGTCGCGGTCGAGGTGGGCGACCGTCGTGACCAGCCGGGACCCGTCGGGGGAGAGCGCGAGACCGGCGAGGCGGGGGAGCGCGACGAAGGACTGCAGGTCGGCGAACGGGGTGGCGGGCGGGGCGGCGGGCTCGGTGGGGGAGGCAGGCTCGAACACGTGCCATGCCTACACCGTCCCGTCCGTCCGGAGGGGTCGGCCGCCACGGCGTGCCGTGCCACGGCGGACAATGGTCCGGGCACGACGGAAGGGGACGCGCAGTGACGTCAGCGGAGGCGACGGCCGGCCGGACGGTGATGAGCCGGGGCGCCGGCACGGCGGTGGTCGCCGTCACGTTCGTCGTCACGATGATCGGGACCACGCTCCCGACCCCGCTCTACCCGTTGTACGAGCAGCGGTACGGGTTCGGCGGGCTGATGGTCACCGTGGTCTTCGCGACCTACGCGGTGGGCGTCGGCGCCGCGCTGGTGGTGCTCGGCAACCTCTCCGACCGGATCGGGCGGCGGCCGGTGCTGCTCGCCGGGCTCGCGTTCGCGCTGGTCAGCTCGTTGGTCTTCCTCATCCCGGCGGAGCCCGCGCTGTTCGTGGGGCGCTTCCTGTCCGGGGTCTCGGCGGGCATCTTCACCGGTACCGCCACCGCCACGATCATCGACCTGGCCCGCGAGGACCGGAAGGCCCGGGCCGGCCTGGTCGCCGCGGCTGTGAACATGCTGGGGCTGGGCCTCGGACCGGTGCTGGCCGGGGTCCTCGCCCAGTACGCGCCGCTGCCGCTGGACCTGTCCTATCTCGTGCACGCGGCGCTCGTGGTCGCCGCGACGGTCGCGCTGTGGTTCGTGCCCGAGCCCGTCGGGCGGCGGGGGCGCTTCCGGATCGAGCCGCTGCGGGTGGGCGGGGTGCCGGAGGAGGTGCGCGGGGTGTTCGTGCGCGCCGCGATCGGCGGGTTCGCGGGCTTCGCCGTGCTCGGTCTGTTCACCGCCGTGTCGCCGTCCGTGCTGGTCCAGGTGCTGGGCCGGACCAGCCACGTGGTCGTCGGGCTCGTGGTCTTCCTGATGCTCGGCGCCTCCGCGCTCGGTCAGGTGCTGTCGGCGTCCGTGCCCGAACGAGTGGCGCTCCCACTGGGCTGCGGCGGGCTGGCCGTCGGCGCCGCACTGATCGGCACCGGGATCGCGACGGCCTCGCTCGCCCTGTTCTGCACCGGCGCCGCGATCGCCGGGCTGGGCCAGGGGATGAGCTTCCGGGCCGGGCTGGGCGCGGTCGGCTCGCGGGCCCCGCAGGAGGTCCGCGGGGCGGTGGTCGCGACCTTCTTCCTGGTCCTCTACGTCGCGATCTCGCTGCCGGTGATCGGGGTCGGCGCGGCCGCACAGGCGTTCGGCCTGGTGCCGGCGGGCGTGGTGTTCTCCGCGATCGTCGCGCTGCTCGCGCTGGCGGCCGTGGTGCTGACGGTGCGGGCGAGCCGCCGGGAGGAGGCCTGAGCCGCCGGGAAGACCGGGCGTGGTGCTCGGACCCGGTACGCCCGGAGGACCGGCCTGAGCCGCCGGAAGGAGGCCTGAACCCGGTCTCCGACGGATCCGGGCCGGTTCACGACACCCGCCCGGGCGCGGACACACGCGCTGAGTCCCGGCACACCCACTCGCGCAGCGGGACACCCGCTGAGTCCCGGCACACCCGTTCGGGAGCCACCTCACACCCCACCGGAGCGCCGCACACACCGTCGACCGGATGTGCAGCGCTCCTGGAGGTGTGCGGGAGGCACGGGCAGGCTGCCGCTCTTCCGCGCCTCCACGACCGGCCACGGTCCGGGTAGGCGGCATCGAGAGGCGACGGGCGCGGCGCACGAACGCGGTTCGATCCCCGACCCGGTGGCTCGCACACCCGATCGGTCCTTCCGCACGCCGTCGACCGGGTGTGGCGCGAGCGTCGTCGGTGTGGGAAGCGGCTCGAGCAGGTGTGGATCGATCGGACGGTTGTGCGCGGGCCCGCCGGGAGGTGCGCGGGCCCGGCGGGATGTGCGCGGGCCGAGATGAGCGCGCGGGCGGGATGCGAGCGCCCTGGCCACTCGTGGGTCCGAGGGCCGAGCCGTCGTCCGGCGGGTCCTCGGCGCGGGTCCGGGCTCCTCGGCCCGTGCGGCTCGGGAAGGTCAGTGCGCGCCGCCGGCGCGCCTCAGCGGCTCGCGGCGAGCGTGGGCTCCGAGGAGGACGGCGCGTCGAGCGCCGGTTCGGGCGGGGCGCGGTGGCTGGTGGCGGCCCAGACGCCCGCGGCGGCCGCCGTGGTGAGCGCCGCGCCGAGCACGTGCAGGGCCACCAGGACCTCGGGCACACCGAGGGCGTACTGGACCCCGCCCAGCGCCCCCTGCGCGAGCACGACGGCGACGAGCAGGCCGTAGCGGCGCGTGAGCCTGGCGGGGGCGCCGGCCGTCCAGAGCGCGAAGCCGAGGCCGACGAGCAGCCCGAGGTAGGCGAACAGCAGGTCCGCGTGCAGCTGGGCCAGCGCGGGCACTCCGATGCCCAGGCGCGGGGTGGCCGCGTCGCCGGCGTGCGGGCCCGCGGCGGTGACCAGCGTGCCGGCGACCAGGAGCGCACCGAGCACCACGCTGCTCACCACGGCCAGCATCCGGACCGGGCGCGGCACGGTCCGCGTGACGGGGCCGCCGGCGGTCGCCTCGTCGACCAGCTCGACGGCCAGCCACACGAGGATCGTCGACGCCAGGAAGTGCGGCATGACGCTCCACCACACCAGGCCCGCGAGCACGGTGAACCCGCCGATCACGGCCTGCGCCACGACCCCGAGCGGCATCGCGAGCGCCAGCCAGGTGAGCCGGCGCCGTCGCGGCCGCACGTTCAGCGCGGCCAGGAAGGTCAGCCCGGCAACGATCACGAGGAACACCGACAGGAGCCGGTTGCCGAACTCGACCCACTGGGTCAGCGGCGCGATCTCGGGGTGCGGCTCGGGGACGAGCGAGCCTGGGAAGCAGTTCGGCCACGTCGGGCAGCCCAGGCCGGAGCCCGTCACCCGCACCACCGCGCCGGTGACCATGATCCCGGCCTGGCCGATCAGCGACAGGATCGCCAGCCGCCGCATCCAGGGCGGGGAGGTGGCCGGCAGGCGCCGCAGCAGGTTCACACTACAGATGGTAGAAGATGCGGTTCAGCGCAGGCGGACGGCCTTCACCGCGACCCCTCCGGCCACCGCGGCCCACGCCAGCAGCACCAGGATCGGGCCGACGCCGGGCGCGGTGCCGGCCACGAGCGGTGCGCGCAGCCCTTCGGCCAGCGCCCCCGAGGGCAGCGCGGCGGCCACGGCGGCGATCCCTCCGGGCAGCTGGTCGAGCGGGATCACGATCCCGCCGCCGAGCAGCAGCACGAACCACACGAGGTTGGCCACGGCCAGCACGATCTCGGCACGCAGCGTGCCACCGAGCAGGATCCCCAACGCGCCGAACGCGGCACAGCCCAGCAGCACCATGAGCAGGGCCCAGCCCAGGCCGGCGGCGTGCGGCCGCCACCCGAGCAGCGCCGCGACCACCCCGAGGATCACCAGCTGCACCACGACGACGGCGAGGACGGCCGCGAGCCGCCCGGCCACAAGCAGCCAGCGGGGCAGCGCGGTGGCGGCGAGCCGGCGGATGACGCCGTACCGGCGGTCGAAGCCCAGCGCGATGGCCTGGCTGGTGAACGCGGTGGACATCACGGCCAGCGCCAGCACGGCGGGCACCACCGACGCCACCCGCGGCTCCGGCAGCGGCACGACCCGCAGCACGGACAGCCCGACGAGCAGCACGACGGGGATCAGCAGGGTGAGCAGCACCTGCTCGCCGTTGCGCAGCGCCAGGCGCGTCTCGGTGCCCGCCTGGGCCAGCAGCATCCGGCCGAGCCGGCCCCGCCCCGGCGCCGGGGCGAACGTCCCGGGCGCAAACAGCTCGCTCACGACCGCAGCTCCCGTCCGGTCAGGTCCAGGAAGACGTCCTCGAGGCTGCGCCGGGCCACCTGGACGTCGTCGGCGAGGGCGCCCTGGCCCGCGCACCACCCGGTGATCGCGGACAGGACGTGCGGGTCGATGCGCCCGCGGACGACGTAGCGGCCCGCCACGGTCTCGGCCGCGCGGTAGCCCGCGGGCAGCGCGGCGGTGAGCGCGTCGACGTCCATCCCGGTGCGGGCGCGGAAGCGCAGCTCCTGCTCGTCGCCGCCCGCGGTGAGCTCCGCGGGGCTGCCCGCGGCCACGACCCGCCCGTGGTCGACGATCACGACCTCGTCCGCCAGCGCCTCGGCCTCCTCCATGAGGTGCGTGGTCAGCAGGACCGCGACCCCGTCCCGGCGCAGCGCGGAGACCAGCTCCCAGACCACCCGTCGGGCCTGCGGGTCCATGCCCGCGGTCGGCTCGTCGAGCACCGCGACCTCGGGTCGCCCGACGACCGCGCACGCCAGCGCGAGCCGCTGCTGCTGCCCGCCGGAGAGCCGCTTGTACGGGGTCCGGGTGGCGCCCGAGAGGCCGAGCACGTCGATCAGCCAGGCAGGGTCGAGCGGGTCGGCCGCGCACGCGGCGACGAGCCGGAGCATCTCGCCGGCCTTGACCCCCGGGTAGGCACCGCCGCCCTGCGGCATGATCCCGATGCGGGCCCGCAGCGCGTCCGGCGCGCCGGCCGGGTCGAGCCCGAGCACGCGGACCTCGCCCTCGTCCGCGCGCAGGAAGCCGGTGCAGACCTCGATCGTGGTGGTCTTGCCGGCGCCGTTCGGGCCGAGCAGGGCGAGCACCGTCCCGCGGCGCAGCGTCAGGTCCAGCCCCGCGACGGCCGTGGTCGCGCCGAACCGCTTGACCAGGCCGCGCACCGACACCGCGGTGTCCGGAGCGTCGTCCGCGACGAGCGCGGCAGGGTCCGGCACGGCCTCGCCCGACCGGGCCGACGGGGGGATCTGCACAGCCGACGAGTCTAGGCAGGGGTCCGCGCGGCGGGCGCGGCACCCGGATCGCGGGCGGCCTCGCGGCGCAGCGTCCGGCGGACCAGGAGCAGCCCGACGAGCAGGATCACGGCGCCCGCCACGATCCCGAAGGGCAGCTGGTAGGCCCGGAAGTTGAAGTCCGCGCCGGTGGGCGGGACCATCAGCGCGATGATCGCCGACGCGGCCAGCGCGATCCGCCGGTAGCGCGGCATCCCGCGGGTGGCGGCGAGCGGGATCGCCGCCCACAGCAGGTACCAGGGGTGCACCACCGGCCCCAGCAGCACCACGGCTCCCAGCCCGACGCCCACCCCCGTCACGGGGTCGACCAGGCCCTTCAGGCACAGCCACAGCAGCCAGCCGCAGGCCAGCGCCGCGGCGAGCCCGCCCAGTCCGCGGGTGAGGGTGAGCGTGGTGTCGGTGTGGTCGCCGAGCCCGGCGAGGATGCCGATCTGCCCGGAGAGCTGGCCGAGGTCGGTGGACAGCGACATCCAGCTGCGGATGGTGTTGGCCGTGCCCTGGGTGGAGATCCAGCCGAAGCCCAGCCCGGTGCCCAGGCCGATGACGGCGTAGACCCCGACGGCCACCCCGACGAGGGCCGCGGCCGCCACCGCGACGTCCCGGACCCGGCCGCCCCACCGCCGGGCCAGGTCCACTCCCAGGAAGCCGAGCGCGAGCAGCGCGGGCAGCTTGACCGAGGCCCCGAGCGTGATCAGCACCGCGCCCGCGACCCAGCGGGGCCAGGGGACCGGTTCGTCCGGGTCGCCGAGCGCCAGGTGCAGCCCGGCGAGCAGCAGCCCGAGCATGAGCGCCTCGTTGTGGATGCCGCTGACCAGGTGGAACAGCACCAGGGGATTGGCCGCGCCGAGCCACAGCGCCAGGCCCGCCTCGACCCCGCAGCGGCGGGCGAGCTTGGGCAGCGCCCAGAGGATCAGGGCCACGCCGCCCAGCGCCAGCACCCGGTGGGCCAGGACGCCGAACACGACGTCGTTGCCGGTCAGCGCGGTGATCCCGCGTCCGACGACGAGGAACAGGGGCCCGTAGGGCGCCGGCGTCTCCCGCCAGATCGTCGGGATCGTGCGGGTCAGCGGGTCGTCGACGCCGAGGGCCTGCGCAGGGCCGAGCACGTACGGGTCGAGGCCGCGGGCGACGATCGCCGACTGCGCGAGGTAGCTGTAGACGTCCTTGGAGAACAGCGGCGGCGCCAGCGCCAGCGGCAGCGCCCACAGGATCCCCGCGCGGCCGATCGAGAGCCGGTCCGGCGCGGGCGGCACCGCACCGCGCGCCGAGAGCATCCGCCCGATCCACAGCCAGGCCAGCACGAGCATGCCCATTCCCGCGTAGGTCAGGGCGAGCGCGAGGGTGGCGTTGCGGGAGGGGAGGCCGACCAGCCGCAGGCCGTTGAGCGGGTTGGGCACGGGCAGCGCCCCGGCGCCCAGGGCGCCGACGGCCATGAGCAGGGCCCCGGTGAGCCCGAGGCGGCGCGCCGGTCTCGCCGGATCGGCCGCGACGGGCCGGTCCGCCGGCGGCGACCCGGTGGGGTCCAGGGCGGGGGCGGCCATGCGGGGAGCCTAACGACCGGCCCCCGGGCGGCCGGCCGGAGTCGCGCGCCGGGACCGCGGACGGCCCGCGGCGGGCCGTCGAACGGCGCCCGGCGGGTGATCGTGGTGAGTCCGCTCACCCGCGCGGGGGGCGCCTTTGCCGTGTCGGCGCATATACGCAACACTGGTGTTGTGAAAACAGCCGGACCGAGCACCGCGACCGGGGCGCCGCAGGCGTCCGGCGTCGTCGTGCCCGCACCGGCCGGGCACGCGGCGCACCTCCCCGCCCATCCCGAGGGTCGCACGCGGCTCGCGGTCGCCCGGCTCCTGCTGGAGCAGGGGCCGGTCACGGCCGCGGAGGTCGCCGCCGAGCTGGAGCTCTCGGCCGCAGCCGTGCGCCGGCACCTGGACGCCCTGATCGCCGACGGCGAGGCGGAGACCCGGGAGGCGCCGCGGCGCACCCGGCGCTCGCGCGGCCGGCCGGCCAAGCAGTTCCTGCTCACCGACGCCGGCCGGGTCCGCTTCGGGCACGGCTACGACGACCTGGCCACCTCGGCCCTGCGGTTCCTCGCGGCGCACGCGGGGGAGCAGGCCGTCGGCGAGTTCGCCCGGTCCCGCGTGCACGAGCTCCTCGGCGGCGCCGAGGACGAGATCCACGCGGCCGGCACGCCGGAGGAGCGGGCCGAGGCGCTGGCGCGGGTGCTCACGTCGCGGGGCTACGCCGCGGCGGCCCGGGAGGCGGGGCACGGCGTGCAGCTGTGCCAGCACCACTGTCCGGTGGCCCACGTCGCGGCCGAGTTCCCGGAGCTCTGCGAGGCCGAGACCGCGGCCTTCGCGGAGGTCCTGGGCACGCACGTGCAACGCTTGGCCACCATCGCGCGCGGCGACTCCGCGTGCACCACCCACGTCCCCACCGTGTTCCCGGAGGTTCCCGAACGCCTCCGGATCGGGCAGCGCCCGGGAGCGGCGGGGCAGCAAGCGACCACCACGTCCCCGAGAGGGAGGCAGTCTTCATGACGACCACTCCTGAGGTGAAGCCAGGGCTCACGCAGGAGGAGACGCTCGCGACGCTCGGCCGGTACGACTTCGGCTGGTCGGACCCGGACGTCGCCGGCGCGTCCGCCCGTCGCGGTTTGTCCGCCGACGTGGTGGCCGACATCTCCCGCCTGAAGAACGAGCCGCAGTGGATGCTCGACTTCCGGCTCAAGGCACTGGACCTCTTCGAGCGCAAGCCGATGCCGCGCTGGGGCTCGGACCTGTCGGGCATCGACTTCGACAACATCAAGTACTTCGTGCGGTCCACGGAGAAGCAGGCCACCTCGTGGGAGGACCTGCCCCCGGACATCAAGAACACCTACGACAAGCTGGGCATCCCGGAGGCCGAGAAGGCCCGCCTGGTCGCCGGGGTCGCCGCGCAGTACGAGTCCGAGGTCGTCTACCACCAGATCCGCGAGGACCTGGAGGAGCAGGGCGTCATCTTCCTGGACACCGACACCGGCCTGCGCGAGCACCCGGAGCTGTTCAAGGAGTACTTCGGCTCGGTCATCCCCAGCGGCGACAACAAGTTCTCGGCGCTGAACTCGGCCGTGTGGTCGGGCGGCTCGTTCATCTACGTGCCGCCGGGCGTGCACGTCGAGATCCCGCTGCAGGCCTACTTCCGGATCAACACCGAGAACATGGGCCAGTTCGAGCGGACGCTGATCATCGCCGACGAGGGCTCGTACGTGCACTACGTCGAGGGCTGCACCGCGCCGATCTACAAGTCGGACTCGCTGCACTCCGCGGTCGTCGAGATCGTCGTCAAGAAGAACGCCCGGGTCCGGTACACGACCATCCAGAACTGGTCGAACAACGTGTACAACCTGGTCACCAAGCGGGCCAAGGCCGAAGAGGGCGCCACCATGGAGTGGGTCGACGGCAACCTGGGCTCCAAGGTGACCATGAAGTACCCGGCCGTGATGCTGATGGGCGAGCACGCCAAGGGCGAGGTCTTGTCCATCGCCTTCGCCGGCGAGGGCCAGCACCAGGACGCGGGCGCGAAGATGACGCACCTGGCGCCGAACACGTCGTCGACGATCATCTCCAAGTCGGTGGCGCGCGGCGGCGGGCGCACGTCCTACCGCGGCCTGATCCGGGTCAACCCGCGGGCCAAGAACTCGAAGAGCACGGTCAAGTGCGACGCGCTGCTGGTCGACACGATCAGCCGCAGCGACACCTACCCGTACGTCGACATCCGCACGGACGACGTGCAGATGGGCCACGAGGCCACCGTCTCGAAGGTGTCGGACGACCAGCTCTTCTACCTGATGAGCCGCGGTCTGACCGAGGACGAGGCCATGGCGATGGTCGTGCGCGGGTTCGTCGAGCCCATCGCGCGCGAGCTCCCCATGGAGTACGCCCTCGAGCTGAACCGCCTGATCGAGCTGCAGATGGAGGGTTCCGTCGGATGACCGGCGATCTTCGGAGCCTGCGGAGAAGGATCGACGCATCGTGACCGTTCCGAACACAGCCCCCGAGGTCGCGGGGCTCGCCCCCGAGCTGGCCGGCGCGAAGGAGGGGCAGGGCGAGAAGCCCGTCCTCTCCGCCGGCGAGCGTTTCACCTCCTACGACGTCGAGGCCTTCGAGGTCCCGGGCGGGCGCGAGGAGAACTGGCGGTTCACCCCGCTCAAGCGCCTGCGCGGGCTGCACGACGGCAGCGCGGCGCTCGACGGGCGGGCGCCGGTGACGGTGCCCGTCGCCGCGGGCGTCACCGTGGAGACGGTCGGGCGGGACGACGCACGGATCGGCGAGGGCGGCACCCCCGCCGACCGCGTGGCCGCCCAGGCCTGGTCCGCGTTCGCCGAGGCCACCGTCGTCACGTTCGACGGCACCCCGGAGCCCCTCACGATCACGGTCGAGGGCCCCGGCGCCGGGGCGACGGCCGCGGGTCACCTGCAGCTGCGCACCACGCCGTTCGCCGAGGCCACCGTGGTGCTCGAGCACCGCGGGTCCGGGGTGCTGGCGGACAACCTCGAGGTCGTGCTCGCCGACTCCTCGCGGCTGACGCTGGTCGTCACCGACGAGTGGGCGGACGACGCGGTGCACGTCTCCGCGCAGCACCTGTCCGTCGGCCGGGACGCGACCCTCAAGGTCGTGTCGGTCTCGCTCGGCGGCGACCTCGTGCGCGTCAGCCCGACGGTGACCTACCGCGGGCCGGGCGGCGACGTCGAGCTGGTCGGCCTGGGCTACGCCGACGCCGGGCAGCACCTCGAGCAGCGCCTGCTCGTCGACCACGCCGTGCCGAACTGCCGGTCGAACGTGCTCTACAAGAACGCCCTGCAGGGCCGCGCGGGAACGCCGGACGCGCACACCGTGTGGATCGGCGACGTGCTGATCCAGGCGGCCGCGGAGAACACCGAGACCTTCGAGTTCAACCGCAACCTCGTGCTCACCGAGCACGCGCGGGCGGACTCGGTGCCGAACCTCGAGATCGAGACCGGCGAGATCGTGTCGGCGGGCCACGCCAGCGCGACCGGCCGGTTCGACGACGAGCAGCTGTTCTACCTGCAGAGCCGCGGCATCCCCGAGGACCAGGCCCGGCGCCTGGTGGTCCGCGCGTTCTTCGGCGAGATCCTGCAGCGGATCCCCGCCGCCACCCTGCCCGACCTGCGCGAGCGGCTCGAGGCGGCCATCGAGGCCGAGCTCGCCGTGACCGGCGTCTGAGCCCTTCCCACCACAGGAGTTCCGAACAGCGATGTCCACCCTGGAGATCAAGGACCTGCACGCGTCGGTGAGCACCGACGACGGTCCGAAGCCGATCCTGCGCGGTGTCGACCTGACCGTGAAGGCCGGCGAGACCCACGCGATCATGGGGCCGAACGGCTCCGGCAAGTCCACGCTCGCCTACGCGATCGCCGGGCACCCGAAGTACGAGATCACCTCGGGCGAGGTCCTGCTCGACGGCGAGAACGTGCTCGACATGAGCGTCGACGAGCGGGCCCGCGCCGGCCTGTTCCTCGCCATGCAGTACCCGGTCGAGGTGCCCGGCGTCTCGATGGCGAACTTCCTGCGCTCGGCGGCCACCGCGATCCGCGGCGAGGCCCCGAAGCTGCGGACCTGGGTCAAGGAGGTCAAGGGCGCGATGTCCGACCTCGGGATCTCGGAGGAGTTCGCGGACCGCTCGGTGAACGAGGGCTTCTCCGGCGGCGAGAAGAAGCGCCACGAGGTGCTGCAGCTCGCCCTGCTCAACCCCAAGATCGCGATCCTCGACGAGACCGACTCCGGCCTCGACGTCGACGCGCTGCGGGTCGTGTCCGAGGGCGTCAACCGGTTCCGCTCGCCGGAGAACGGCATCCTGCTGATCACGCACTACACGCGCATCCTGCAGCACATCACGCCGGACTTCGTGCACGTGTTCGCCGGCGGCCGGGTCGTCGAGTCCGGCGGCCCCGAGCTGGCCGACGACCTCGAGAAGAACGGCTACGAGCGCTTCGTGGCGGCGGCCGCGTCATGACCGCCGTTCAGACCCCCAAGGAGACGGAGCTCGCGGAGTCGACCGTCGGCAGGGCGGGTCTGGACGTCGCCACGATCCGCGCCGACTTCCCGATCCTGTCGCGCACCGTCCGCGAGGGCCGCCCGCTGGTGTACCTGGACTCCGGGGCCACCTCGCAGCGGCCCCGCCAGGTGCTCGACGCCGAGCGGGCGTTCCTCGAGACGCACAACGCCGCCGTGCACCGCGGCGCGCACCAGCTCGCCGAGGAGGCCACGGACGACTACGAGGCCGCGCGGGCGAAGATCGCGGTGTTCACCGGGGCCGAGCCCGAGGAGCTGGTGTTCACCAAGAACGCCACCGAGGCGATCAACCTCGTCGCGTACGCGATGAGCAACTCCTCGATCCGTACGGGCCTGGGCGCGGAGTCGGAGCGGTTCGCGGTCGGCCCCGGCGACGAGATCGTCGTCACCGAGCTGGAGCACCACGCCAACCTGGTGCCCTGGCAGGAGCTGTGCCGGCGCACCGGGGCGACCCTGCGCTGGTACTCGGTCACCGAGGACGGCCGCATCGACCTGGACTCGCTTGAGCTCACCGAGCGCACCAAGGTCGTGGCCTTCGCCCACCAGTCCAACGTCCTGGGCTCGATCGCCCCGGTCGAGGAGCTGGTGCGGCGGGCGCGGGCCGTCGGCGCGCTCACCGTGCTCGACGCCTGCCAGTCGGTGCCGCACATGCCGGTCAACCTGACCGCGCTCGGCGTCGACTACGCCGCCTTCTCCGGGCACAAGATGCTCGGCCCGTCCGGGGTCGGCGTGCTCTACGGCCGCACCGAGCTGCTCGACGCGATGCCGCCCTTCCTCACCGGCGGGTCGATGATCGAGATGGTGCGGATGGAGGGCTCGACCTACGCCCCGCCGCCGCAGCGCTTCGAGGCCGGCGTGCCGATGACGTCGCAGGCCGTGGGCCTGGGCGCGGCCGTGGACTATCTGTCCGCGATCGGCATGGACACGGTCTTCGCGCACGAACGCGAGCTGACCGAGGTCGCGCTGGACACGCTGCGCGAGGTCGAGGGCGTGCGGATCATCGGGCCGGACTCGCTCGAGCAGCGGGGCGGCGCGGTGTCCTTCGTGGTCGACGGGGTGCACGCGCACGACGTCGGGCAGGTGCTCGACGACCGGGGCATCGCCGTGCGGGTCGGGCACCACTGCGCCTGGCCGCTGCACCGGCGCTTCGGAATCGCGGCGACCGTCCGGGCGTCCTTCCACGTGTACACCACGGTGGAGGAGGTGGCCCAGCTCGCCGACGGCGTGCGGGCCGCCCGGGAGTTCTTCGGGGTCGCGTGATGCAGCTCGAACAGATGTACCAGGAGATCATCCTGGACCACTACCGCCAGCCCCACGGGGCCGGCCTGCGGGACCCGTTCGACGCGGAGACCCACCACGTCAACCCCACCTGCGGCGACGAGGTCACCCTGCGGGTGAAGCTCGACGGCGACGGTGCGAACCGCACCGTGCAGGACGTGTCCTACGAGTCGCTCGGGTGCTCCATCAGCCAGGCGTCGACGTCGGTGCTGACCGACCTCGTCGTCGGCAAGAGCGTCGAGGAGGCGTTCCGGATCCTGGAGTCCTTCCAGGAGATGGCGCAGAGCCGCGGGAAGATCCCGGGCGACGAGGAGGTCATCGGCGACGGCATCGCGTTCGCCGGGGTCTCCAAGTACCCGGCCCGCGTGAAGTGTGCTCTGCTGGGCTGGATGGCGTTCAAGGACGCGGTCGCGCGGGTGAAGGAGGAGGCATGAGCGACAACACCGCCGGGCGGACGGACGAGGAGATCGTCCGGGGCGCCGCCGGGATGCCGGAGCCGCCGGCCGCCACGGCCACGTCGGACGGGGAGGGCCCCTCGCTGGACGACATCGAGGAGGCCATGCGGGACGTCGTGGACCCCGAGCTGGGGATCAACGTCGTCGACCTCGGCCTGGTCTACGGCCTGAAGGTCGAGGACAACAAGGCGATCATCGACATGACCCTGACGTCGGCGGCCTGCCCGCTGACGGACGTGATCGAGGAGCAGGCCCGCTCCGCCCTCACCGGCGGCAGCACCGGCGGCCTGGTCGAGGACATCACGATCAACTGGGTCTGGATGCCGCCGTGGGGCCCGGAGAAGATCACCGAGGACGGCCGCGAGCAGCTGCGCGCCCTCGGCTTCCGCGTCTGAGCTGAGTACTCGCACCATGGAACCATGATGCGCAGAGACGGCCGTCAATCGCGCATCATGGTTCCATAGCGCGTTTTCAACCGGTCCAAATGCGCATTATGGTGCCGTAGTGCGTTGTCCGCCGCCGTCGCCGCGCTCGCGCAGCAGGTAGGGCTGCAGGTGCCGGTAGCCCCGGACCTGCAGGGGCTTGAGCCGGCGCACGGTGAACCGCTCGTCGCCCTCGATCCCGTGCGCGACCTCGCGGTCGACCAGCACCGTGTCGGGCCGGGCGTGGGTGGTGAGCCGGGCGGCGATGTTGACCGGCTCGCCGTAGACGTCGCCGAAGCGCTGCAGCACGTCGCCGGCGGCGAGCCCGATCCGCAGCGGGGGCAGCGAGGGCTCCCGGCGCACCCGCTCGCGCAGCCGCAGGGCCAGCCAGGCGGCCTCCGCCGGCTCGTCGGTCACGAAGAGCACCTCGTCGCCGACCGTCTTGACCAGCCGCCCGCCGCAGTCGGTGATCACCTCGGTGGTGGCGGCCTCGAAGCGCTCGATCATCTCGGACAGCTCGGCGGGGGAGCGGCGCCGCGTGGTGCGGGTGAAGCCGACCATGTCCGCGAACCCGACCGTGAGGGTGCGGGTCTCGGCCGACTCCGGGTCGTCGAGCGGGCCGACCACGAACCGCGAGACCGCGGCCGCCAGGTGCCGCCGCCAGATGTAGGCCTGTACCCGTTCCAGGGTCGGCAGCAGCTCGGCCGCGAACCGCAGCGCGGCCTCCGGCGCCATCTCGCCGGAGGCGGAGCCGACCGTCGGTGCGGAGGCGGAGCCGACCGTCGGTGCGGGAGCGGAGCCGACCGTCGGCGCGGCGCGGTCGGCCACCATCCTCGCGAGCATTCCGACCTGCCAGTCCGCGAGCCGGGACACCGACTGCGCGATCGCCCTCAGGACCGTCTCGCGGACGTCGGTGGGCAGCGATCGGGCGACGGTATCGGTGGCGAGCAGCCCGGCGGCGTCGACGTCGCCGTCGGTGAAGTAGACGAGGTCGTCCGGCACCTCGGGGAAGCCGAGCGAACGCCAGAGCCGCAGGCCCTCCTCCTCGGGCACCCCCGCGCGGGCGAGCACCTCCGCGCGGGTGTACCGGCGGGGGCTGCCCAGGATCATCTCCTCCAGGGCCCCGACCAGCGGCGCGGACTCCGCCAGCCGGCGCCGCTCGCCCCGGGCCGCGGCGTCGAGGAAGGACCCGAGGTCGTCCAGCCAGCCCTCGCTCACGGGCCGCTCAGGTGGTGTGCACGATCAGGACGTCGACGCCCGAGCGGCGCGCGACGTCGGACGGGACCGAGCCGAGGATGCGGCCGCTGAGGGTGTTGAGCCCCTTGTTGCCCACCACGAGCAGGTCGGCGTTGCGCTCCTTGACGGCCTTGCGCAGCACGTCGGCCGGGGCCCCGTCCTCCGCGACCTTGGAGATCTTGGTGGCGCCGATCGCCGCGGCCTTGTCCTCGGCGGTGCGCAGGACCTCCTCGGCGGGCGTCCAGCCGCGTACCTGGTAGGCCTCCTCGCCGAGCGCGTCCTCGGCCTCGGCCGTGTCCTCGCGCGAGGCCGGCGTGTACGCGGAGACGAGCACGAGCTCGGCGTCGGAGTCGCGCGCGACGGCCGCCGCGCGCTCCACGGCGACGTACGAGGTCGCGGAGCCGTCCGTGCCGACGACGACGGTGGTGTAGGCGGACATGTGCCCTCCGGGGATCGGTCACACGATGGTCCCGGCAGATTACCGGCGGGTAGTTCGCTGACCTGCACCGACTCGCGAGCGTCACCCGGTGGTGGCGGGCCGGGCCCGGGGCAGCAGCGCGGGGCCGACGAGCCGGGCGCGCAACGGCCAGTCCGCGCGGGCCCAGAGCGCACGCATCGCGGCGGCGGTGCCGGGCAGGTCGGCGCGGCCGGTGAGGTAGGCCCACCGGTGGTGCGCGGGCAGGCCCAGGAACACCTCGAAGAAGGCCGGCACCCGCTCCGGCGGCATCCGCAGCAGCGCCTCCAGGCCGCGGTGCCGCAGCACGTGCACCATCCGGGCCTGTGCGGGCCACACCACCGCCCGGGCCGCGCGCAGGGGAGTCGGGCCGGCGAGCGCCTCCGCGAGCCGGGGTGCCAGCCGCAACGCGGTGGCCACCGAGAAGCCCGTGGCGGGATGCACCAGCGCCCCGGCCGCGCCGAACGCGGGTCCGGGGGCCAGGGTGGCGCCGATCGGGCCCTCGACGGGGAAGCGCACGCGCTCCTCCTCCGCGCCGGCCGGTGCGCGGACGCCGTGGTGCGCCAGGCGCGCGTGCAGCCGGTCGCGGAGCTCGGGCAGCGGCAGCCCCGGCCGGCGCGCCAGGGAGGTCTCCTCGACCAGCACCCGGCCGCCGCCGAGCGGCACGGCGTAGAGGAAGGTCGGCCAGGCCCCGGTCGACCCGGCCGCTCGGCCGTGGTCCTGCCGCCAGTCCATGAACAGCGCCTCGCCGGGCGCGACGAGCGGTGCCGCCACGGCCTCGTCGACGACCAGCCCGTAGGCCGTCTGCTCCGCGACCGGCCTGCGGGCCCGGGCGGGCCGGTGCCCGGTGGCGTCGACGACCAGCCGGGCAGGGATGCGCCCGTCGGTCACCCGGGCGTAGCCCGGCTCGCTGCCCAGCACCTTCGCCCGGTGGACCGTGACGCCGGCCAGCCCCGCGTCGAGGTGGGCGCGCAGGGCCGCGGTGTCGAGCACCGTGTACTCCCAGCCCAGCCGGTGCTCGGCCAGGGCCACGGCCCGGCCCGTCGCGCGTGCGGCGACCACACCCGCGGGCAGGTCCGCGGGCAGCTCGCCGGCCCAGGCCGCGTAGGTCGCGCGCCAGGGGCGGTCCGGGGCGGGATCGGCCAGGGCGGTCCGCAGCCCGATCCGCGCGCAGGCCGCGGCGAGCGCGCGCCCCGCCGGGCCGCCCCCGGCCACCAGCACGTCGACCGCCCCGGGCGCCGGGGCGGACCCGGCCCGCACGGCGGGCTCCCGCACGTTCAGGCGTTCCTCCCCGAGGCCAGGGCGCCGCCGTCGATCCGGACGGTCTCGCCGGTGATCCACCCTGAGGCGTCGGACACCAGGAACCCGACGGCCGCGGCGACGTCCTCCGGCGTGCCGAGCCGCTTCAGCGGGTAGCCGTTGGCCACCCCCTCCTCGTCGCGCTCGTAGAGCGCGGCCGCGAACCGGGTCTTGACGACGGCCGGGGCCACGGCGTTGACCCGGACGCCCGGGCCGAGCTGCCCGGCCAGCTCCGCGGTCAGCCGGATGAGCGCGGCCTTCGACGCCCCGTAGGCGCCGATGACGCCGGTCGACCGGATCCCGGCCATCGAGGCGATGTTGACCACCGCTCCGCCGTGCTCGCGCATCCACGCGCGGTACGCGAGCTGCACGAACGCCAGCGGTGCGACGACGTTGACGTCGAAGATCTTCGACACGGCGCCGAGGTCGGCGTCGACCAGCGGGCCGTACTGCGGGTTGATGCCAGCGTTGTTCACCAGGATCGCGAGGTTGCCGAACTCCTCGACGGTGCGGGCGACCGCCTCCTCGCGGTGCGCGGCGTCGCCCGCGTTGCCGGCGACGGTGAGCACGCGGCCCGGGGCGCCGAGCTCCGTCGCCGCGGCCTCCAGGTCCGGCTGCCCGCGGCCGGTGATCGTGACGGACGCGCCGCGGCCCAGCAGCTCCGCGGCGACGGCGAGCCCGATCCCGCGGCTCGCGCCCGTGACGAGCGCGGCGCGCCCGGCGAGATCGCCGGGCCGATCTCCGGTGACTTCGGTCATGGCAGGGACCCTACGGGGGAAATCGGGGTGCGCGGGCCGGTAGGCTGGAGGCGTGATCCTGATCGAGTAGGCGCCGCGCCGCGGGACCCCCAAGAAGGTTGGGTGGAGCCCCGCAGGCCGCCCTCCTCGTCCTCGACCCCTCCCGGAGTCCCTTCGTGATCACCGCCACCGACCTCGAGCTGCGCGCCGGCTCCCGCATCCTGCTGTCCGGCGCCACGCTGCGGGTGCAGCCGGGCGACCGGATCGGCCTCGTGGGCCGCAACGGCGCCGGCAAGACCACCTCCCTGCGCGTGCTGGCGGGGGAGGGCGAGCCCTACGGCGGCGCCGTCTCCACCAACTCGCCCGTCGGCTATCTGCCGCAGGACCCGCGCGAGGGCGACCTCTCGGTCACCGCGAAGGACCGGGTGCTGTCCGCCCGCGGCCTCGACGAGCTGCTGCGCAAGCTGGAGAAGGTCCAGACCAGGATGGCCGAGCTGGTCGACGGCCCCGAGAACGAGAAGGCCGTCCGCGAGTACGGGCGGCTGGAGGAGCGCTTCGCCGCCCTCGGCGGGTACGCCGCCGAGAGCGAGGCCGCCCGGATCTGCACCAACCTGGGTTTGCCTGAGCGGGTGCTGCACCAGCAGATCGCCACGCTCTCCGGTGGCCAGCGCCGGCGCGTCGAGCTGGCCCGCATCCTGTTCGCGGCGTCGGACGGCGGGTCGCAGAGCGCCACCACGCTGCTGCTCGACGAGCCGACCAACCACCTCGACGCCGACTCCATCACCTGGCTGCGCGGGTTCCTGCAGGCCCACGAGGGCGGGCTCGTGGTGATCAGCCACGACACGGACCTGCTGGCCGCCGTGGTGAACAAGGTGTGGTTCCTCGACGCCACCCGCGGCGAGGTCGACCAGTACAACATGAACTGGAAGCGGTACCTCGAGGCGCGCGCGACGGACGAGAAGCGCCGCCGCCGGGAGCGGGCCAACGCCGAGAAGAAGGCATCGGCGCTGCACGCCCAGGCCGCGAAGATGGGCGCCAAGGCCACCAAGGCCGTCGCCGCGAAGAACATGGCGCGCCGGGCGGACGAGCTGCTGGCCGGGCTGGAGCCCGAGCGGCAGGCGGACCGGGTGGCGAAGATCCGCTTCCCCACGCCGGCGCCGTGCGGGCGCACCCCGCTCACCGCGGAGAACCTCTCCAAGGCCTACGGGTCGCTGGAGGTGTTCACCGGCGTCGACCTCGCGGTCGACCGCGGCACCAAGGTCGTGGTGCTGGGGCTCAACGGCGCGGGCAAGACCACGCTGCTGCGGCTGCTGGCCGGCACCGAGCAGTCGGACTCCGGCGAGGTCGTCCCCGGGCACGGGCTGCGCACCGGGTATTTCGCGCAGGAGCACGACACGCTCGACATGGACGCCAGCGTCTGGGAGAACATCCGGCACGCCTCCCCGGACGCCCCGGAGCAGCAGCTGCGCACGGTCCTGGGGTCGTTCATGTTCTCCGGCGAGCAGCTGGAGCAGCCGGCGGGCACGCTCTCCGGCGGTGAGCGCACCCGGCTCGCGATGGCGGGGCTGGTGTCCAGCGCGGCCAACGTCCTGCTGCTCGACGAGCCCACCAACAACCTCGACCCGGCGAGCCGCGAGCAGGTGCTCGACGCGCTGCGCCGCTTCGAGGGGGCCGTCGTGCTGGTGACGCACGATCCCGGGGCCGTCGAGGCACTCGAACCCGACAAGGTGATCGTGCTTCCGGACGGTACCGAGGACCACTGGTCCGCGGACTACCTGGAACTCGTCCAGCTGGCGTAGGAGACACACCCGTGACGCGGAGGTGACCTCCGCGTGACCTCCGAGCTCCCCGCGATCACCCGTCCGCGTGATCCGAACGGGCGAACCGTTCACCGATCATGCGGGATGTTGCGCTGGCCACATCCCGGCAGAAGGATCATCATGGCTCGCACCGACGAGCCGATCGGCGGCTCCGGTCCGCGGGCGGGGGTCCGCGGTGGGGCAGAGGAGGTCAAGTGTCGTGGCCGACCTGAAGAAGGGCGCTCGGATCACGGGCACCCAGCGGGACAAACTCGCCACCGATCTGAAGAAGAAGTACGAGAAGGGCGCCAGCATCCGCGCCCTGGCCGAGCAGACCGGGCGCAGCTACGGGTTCGTGCACCGGGTGCTCAGCGAGACCGGGGTGACGCTCCGTGGCCGGGGCGGGGCGACCCGCACCAAGAAGAAGTAGCACCGCCGCACGACCCAGGACGTCACCGAACAGCAGCCACACACCTCACGCGCGCCCGCCACCGTCCGCAGCGCGACGGCGGCGGGTCGGCGCGCGGGCGCCCGTACCCGGGCGCATGATGGAACCGGTCGAGACGCGAATCGTGCGCCCGGAACCGCATTGTGGATCCATGATGCGCGGCAGGAGCGCAGGAATCCGCATTATGGTTCCGTAATGCAGTCCGGGTGAGGTGTGTGGACAGGCCTTTCACGATCATGCGCGGGATGACGCGGGCAGCCGACGCCCCGCGTTCCGTCGCCAAGGGCACGATCCCGCGGATCTGGGCGTTCGCCCGCCCCTACCGCCGCTGGCTGCTGGCCTTCCTGCTGCTCACGACCTGTACGGCCGTCATCGGTGTGGTGACCCCGATCCTGGCCGGGCGGGTCGTCAACGCCATCGTCGCCGGGGGCGACGGGGCCGCCCGGCAGGTCGTCACGCTCGCCCTGGCCATCGCCGCGCTCGCCGTGGGCGAGGCCCTGATCGGGCTGGGCACCCGCTGGTTCTCCGCCCGGATCGGCGAGGGCCTGATCGTCGACCTGCGCACCGCGGTGTTCACCCACGTGCAGCGGATGCCGATCGCCTTCTTCACCCGCACGCGCACCGGTGCCCTGGTCAGCCGGCTCAACAACGACGTCATCGGCGCCCAGTCGGCGATCACGACCACGCTCGCGAGCGTCCTGTCCAACGTCATCCAGCTGACCCTCGCGCTCGCCGTGATGATCGGCCTGGCCTGGCAGGTCACCGTGCTCGCCCTGCTCCTGCTGCCGATCTTCGTGCTGCCCGCGCGGCGGATGGGCCGGCGCATCGCCGACCTGCGGCGCGACTCGGCGAACCTCAACGCCTCGATGAGCACGCAGATGACCGAGCGGTTCTCCGCGGCGGGCGCGACGCTGGTCAAGCTGTTCGGGCGGCCGGCCGAGGAGGCGCGCGAGTTCGGCGAGCGGGCCGAGCGGGTCCGCGACATCGGGGTCCGCACGGCCATGGTCTCCCGGGTCTTCGTCGCGTCCCTGTCGCTGGTCTCGGCGCTGGCCCAGGCGCTGGTGTACGGCCTCGGCGGGTGGCTGGCCGTCACCGGGCGGATCGAGCCGGGCACCGTCGTGACCCTGGCCCTGCTGCTCACCCGGCTCTACACGCCGATGACCGCGCTGGCCAACGCCCGGGTGGACGTGATGACCGCGCTGGTCGCGTTCGAGCGGGTCTTCGAGGTGCTCGACCTGCAGCCGATGATCCGGGAACGGCCCGGGGCCCGCGGGCTGCCGCCCGGGCCGGTGTCGGTGCGCCTCCGGGACGTGCACTTCTCCTACCCGACGGCCGAGCAGGTCTCGCTCGCGTCGCTCGAGGACGTCGCCGTGCTGGACCGCCGCGCGCCGGGGGAGGTCCTGCACGGTGTCGACCTGGAGGTGCCGGCGGGTTCGCTGCTGGCGCTGGTGGGGCCGTCGGGCGCCGGGAAGTCGACCATCGCCTCGCTGCTGCCGCGGCTGTACGACGTCGACTCGGGGGTTGTCGAGCTCTCCGGCGTCGACGTCCGGGACCTGACCTTCGAGGCCCTGCGCGGCGCCGTCGGCGTCGTGACCCAGGACGGGCACCTCTTCCACGACACCATCGCCGCCAACCTGCGCTACGCCCGCCCGGAGGCCACGGACGCGGAGCTGCGCGAGGCCCTGCACCGGGCCCGGCTCGGCGACCTGCTCGACCAGCTGCCCGACGGGCTGGAGACGGTCGTCGGGGAGCGCGGCTACCGGCTCTCCGGGGGCGAGCGGCAGCGCCTGACGATCGCGCGGCTGCTGCTGGCCCGCCCGCCGGTCGTCGTGCTCGACGAGGCCACGGCGCACCTGGACTCGGAGTCCGAGGCCGCCGTCCAGGAGGCCCTGGCCGAGGCCCTGGTCGGGCGCACCGCGATCGTCATCGCGCACCGGCTCTCCACCGTCCGCGCCGCGGACCGGATCGCGGTCGTCGAGGCCGGGCGGGTCACCGAGCAGGGCACGCACGCCGAGCTGCTCGCCGCCGAGGGGCGCTACGCCGCGCTGCACCGCACCCAGTTCGCCGACCCGGACAGCCCGGTCGACGAGCGGAACCTCGCGACGCAGTGCCTCGTGCCGGGCTGCACCCACACCCACGACGAGGGCGATGTGCCTCTCATCCGCTGACGGACGCCGGGCGATGGTTGTACTCTGCTAACGATTGTGTTCCGGCAACCGTTGCGGAGTTCCCCGTGCCCGAGCTCGACCGCAGGCGCCGCCTGCTGGTCCTCGTGATCTGCTGTTCCAGCCTGTTCGTGGTCAGCATGGACTCGACCATCGTCAACCTGGCGCTGCCGTCGATCCAGACCGACCTGTCGGCCTCCGTGACCTCGCTGCAGTGGACCATCGACGCCTACACGCTCACCCTCGCGAGCCTGCTCATGCTGGCCGGGTCGACCGCGGACCGGGTGGGGCGCAAGCGGGTCTTCCGGATCGGGCTGGTGCTGTTCGGCCTCGGGTCGCTGCTGTGCAGCGTGGCGCCGTCGGCCGGCGCGCTCGTCGGGTTCCGGGTGGTGCAGGCGCTCGGCGGCGCGATGCTCAACCCGGTCGCGATGTCGATCATCGTCAACGTCTTCACCGACCCCCGCGAGCGGGCCCGCGCCATCGGCGCGTGGGGCAGCGTCGTCGGGCTGAGCATGGCGCTGGGCCCGCTGATCGGCGGCGCGCTCGTCGACGTCGTCGGCTGGCGGTCGGTGTTCTGGGTCAACGTGCCGGTGGTCGCGGTGGCCGTCGTGCTGGCGACCCGGTTCGTGCCGGAGTCCCGGGCCCCCCGCCCGCGGCGGCTCGACCCGGTCGGCCAGGTGCTGATCGCGGTGCTGCTGGGCGGCGCCACCTTCGCGATCATCGAGGGTCCGGCGCAGGGCTGGACCTCGCGGTGGGTGCTCGGGTGCGCGGTGGCCGCGGTGGCGGCGCTGGTCGCGCTGCTGCCCTGGGAACGCCGCCGCCGGGAGCCGCTGCTCGATCCGCGGTTCTTCCGCAGCGTCCCCTTCGCCGGGGCCACGGTGATCGCGGTCTGCGCCTTCGCGAGCCTGGCCGGCTTCCTCTTCGTCAACGCCCTCTACCTGCAGTCCGCCCGCGGGTACTCGCCGCTGCACGCCGGGCTCCTGACGCTGCCGATGGCCGCGATGGCCGCGGTCCTGCCGAGCGTCGCCGGCCGGTTGATCGCCACCCGCGGCGCCCGGATCCCGCTGCTCGTCGGTGGGGCCGGGATCGTGCTGTCCGGCCTCGTGCTGCTGATGCTGCGCACGGACTCGCCGCTGTGGGTGCCCATCACCGCGTACGTGCTGTTCGGCATCGGCTTCGGCATGATCAACCCGCCGATCACCAACACGGCCGTCTCCGGGATGCCCGCCGCCCAGGCCGGGGTGGCCTCCGCGGTGGCGTCGACGAGCCGGCAGGTCGGCACGGCGCTCGGCGTCGCGGTGATCGGGTCGCTGGTCACGGCCTCGGTGGTCGGGCCGCTCCCGACGGGCCTCGCCGCGGCCACCCACGTCGGCTGGGCGGTGCAGATCGGCTGCGGGCTCGTGGTGCTGGTCCTCGGGGTGGTCTCGACCGGCGCCTGGGCCCGGCGCACCGCCGCCCGGACGGCCGAGCTCTTCTCCTCGCCGGACGCGCCGACCCCGGCGGGTGTGCGGTGAGCACGGCCGCCGACCCGGTCCGGCCGCTCGACCCGGCCGATCCCGCGGTGCGCGCGTGGGGCCGCATGCGGGCGCTGGTGGTGGACCAGCACGACCGGCGGCGCGAGGCGTGCGAGGCCGTCGGGCTCAGCTTCGTGCGGGTCAAGGCGCTGCTCGAGGTGGCGCGCGAGCCCGGGACGCTCTCCGAGCTGGCCGACCGGCTGTCGGTCGACCGCCCCTACGCCACCGTGGTGGTCGACGAGCTGCAGAAGCGGGGGCTGGTCCGGCGGGAGCACCACCCGGACGACCGGCGCTGCAAGATCGTCAGCGCGACGGCGGAGGGGGAGCGGGCCGCCGCCACCGCGCGGGCGATCCTCGGCGACCCGCCGCCGGCCCTGCGCGCCCTCCCGCCCGAGGACCTCGCCCACCTCGACCGGATCCTCGCCTCGCTCTGACCGCCTCCGCGAGTCGGGAGTTCCGGCCCCGCGAGTCGGGGTTTCGGCACCGCGAGTCGGGGTTCAGGGGACGAGGTGCCGGGCCCGGTAGACGCTGGGGGAGACCCCGTAGGCGCCCCGGAAGGCGCGGCTGAACGTCGCGAGGTCGGGGAAGCCCCAGCGCCGCGCGACGTCCGTGACCGGCTCGCCCGCCCGCCGCCGGTCGGCGAGCTCGCGGCGGCAGTGCTCCAGTCGCAGCCTCCGGATCCGCCGGTTCACCGTCTCCCCGGTCGTGGCGAACAGCCGGTGCAGCTGGCGCACGGACACGAAGTGCGCCCGGGCCATCGCGGCCGGCCCCAGGCCGGGGTCCGCCAGGTGCGCGTCGACGTAGGTGAGCATCTCGCGCAGCAGCGCCTGCTGCGGGCGGTCGACCGCCATGGGGCCGGTGAGATGCTCCGCGGCCAGCGTGGTGACGAGGTCCCCCGTCTCGTCGGCGACCCGGGCGGCCCCCGCGGGGCTCAGGCGCGGCGGGGCGGCGAGCAGCCCGCGCAGCAGCCCGCCGACGATCCCGGACAGGCCCTCCCGGCCGTGCATCCGCACGGCGGTGACCCGGGCCGACTCCCCGGCGTCGAGCCCGACGGAGGCGCGCGGCCAGGTGAAGACGTCGAGGCGCCAGTCTCGGCCCAGCCGCCAGCGGAACGGCCGGCCGGTCTCGTAGATCGCGAAGTCGCCGGCGGCGAGCGCGGCCCGGCGGCCGTCCTGCTCCACCACGCCGGTGCCCCGGGTGATCATCCCGATCTGGAGGAACTCCCGGTCGTCCGCGGCGGCGAGCGAGGGCGTGCGCCGGCACACCTGGTCGACCGAGCAGACCTCCGACACCTGCAGGTGGGCGACGGTCGCGCTGCGCACCGTGCCGCTGAACGTGCCGACCCGGCGGTCGGGGGCGATGTCGAGGGCGACGAAGTCGTGCCGGATGGCCTCCCGCCACTCGTCGAACCGGCGGGTGGCGCACGTGTCGGTGCCGCCGGGCACGGATCCCGGTGCGAGGACCACGGTCACCTCCTGCTCACGGCGGCGGTCCCGCCGGCCCGCTCCGGAGGGAACCAGACGCAGGTTCGCAGCGTGTTGCGGGCGCGTCAACGCCTCCGCCCGCCGGTCCCCACCGCCGGCACCCGTCGCTCCCTGCCGGGGTGGCCGTCGCCCCTTGCCCACCACCGGTCACTCGCTGCCCACTTCCGGTCGCTCCGTGCCAATCCCGTCCGCGCGCCGGCGACCCAGGATGGATCACCCCACCACGATCCGGAGCCGCAGCGATGACCCTGGCCGACCTGCCCCTCCTCGCCGTCGGGGAGACGGGCACCCACCGCGCGATCTGCCCGCACGACTGCCCCGACGGGTGCTCGATGCTCGTCGGCGTCGAGGACGGGAGGGCGACGGGCGTGCGCGGGGACCCCGACCACCCGTTCACCCGCGGCGGCCTGTGCGTGAAGGTGAACAACTACGTCGACCGGGTCTACAGCCCGGACCGGATCACCACGCCGTTGCGCCGCAGCGGCCCCAAGGGCTCCGGCCGGTTCGCGCCGGTCACCTGGGACGAGGCGATCGCCGAGATCGCCGACCGGTTCCGCGGCGTGGTCGCCGAGCACGGGCCCGAGGCGATCATGCCGGTCAGCTACCTCGGCACCCAGGGCACGCTGAACGGGCTCAACGTCGGCGACCCCTTCTTCAACCGACTCGGCGCGACCGTCGCGGAGCGCACCTTCTGCGACTCCGGCGCCTCGACGGCGTACGTGATGAGCCTGGGTCCGACGGCCGGCGTCGACCCCGAGAGCCTGGTGCACTCCCGGTACATCGTGATCTGGGCCTGCAACATGGTCTCGACGAACCTGCACCTGTGGCCGTTCGTGGCCGAGGCGCAGAAGCGGGGCGCGAAGGTCGTCGTCATCGACCCGGTGCGGCACCGCACCGCGAAGCGGGCGGACTGGCACATCCCGATCCGCCCCGGCACGGACGGGGCGCTGGCCCTGGCGCTGATCCACGTCATCCTCGCCGAGGGCCTGACGGACGCCGAGTACGTCGCCGAGCACACCGTCGGCGTCGAGGAGCTGGCCGAGCGGGTGCGCGACTGCACCCCGGAGTGGGCCGCGGAGGAGACGGGCGTCCCGGCCGAGGACATCCGGACGCTCGCGCGCGAGTACGCCGCCGGGCAGCCGTCCATGATCCGGATCGGGGTGGCCGTCGAGCGGCACTCCGGGGGCGGGCAGACCGTCCGGGCCATCTCGTGCCTGCCCGGTCTGGTCGGCGCCTGGCGCAGGCCCGGCGGCGGGCTGCTCGCGCTCCCGCTCTGGGCCTTCCCGGTGAACTGGGACGCGCTCTCCCAGCCGCAGCTGCGGCCCGAGGGCACCCGGGTGGTCAACCAGTACCTGCTGGGGAAGGCGCTGACCGGGGAGATGGGGCTCGACCCCGGGATCCACGCCTTGATGGTGTACAACGCGAACCCGGTCGTCGTGTGCCCGGACCAGGAGCGGGTGGTCGCCGGACTGGCCCGCGAGGACCTGTTCACCGTGGTCAGCGAGCAGTTCCTCACCGACACCGCGCAGTACGCGGACATCGTGCTGCCGGCCACGACCCAGCTCGAGCAGCTCGACGTGATGTTCTCGTGGGGGCACTTCTACATCGGGCTGAACCGGCCCTCGATCGCGCCCGTGGGGGAGGCGGTCCCGAACACCGAGCTGTTCCGCCGGCTCGCCGCCGCCATGGGCTTCGACGACGAGTGCTTCACCCTGAGCGACGAGGAGCTGATCGAGCGGGCCTACGACTGGGGTGCCCCGGCGCTGCAGGGCATCACCCCGAAGTCCCTGGCGAGGACCGGTTGGGCGCGGCTGAACCTGCCCGACGCCGACCACTACGCCCCGCACGACGTCGGCGGCTTCCCGACGCCGTCGGGCAAGCAGGAGTTCCTCTCCGCCGCCGCGGCGGGGGGCAACTTCGTGCTCCCGCTGTTCCGGCAGGGCTCGAACGAGGCCCAGCCGGGCGGCGAGGTGGACCCGCTGCCGCACTACATCCCGCCGGCGGGCGCCGACCCGGCCTACCCGCTGCACCTGATCTCGCCGAAGGCGCACGCGTACCTCAACTCCAGCTACGGCAACCTGCCCGCGCAGCAGCGGGTGCAGGGGGAGCCGTCGGCCACGGTCCACCCGGCCGACGCCGCGGAGCGCGGGATCGTCGAGGGCACGCTCGTGCGCGTGTTCAACCAGCGCGGCGAGTTCCTGGTCCGGGCGCGGCTCTCCGACGAGGTCGCCCGCGGGGTGGTGCTCGCGACGATGGGGCAGTGGCGCTCGCTGGCGAAGGGCCTGGCCACGGTCAACGCCGTCAACCCCACCGAGTTCGCCGACCTGGGCAACGCGCCCACCTTCTCCGACGCGCGGGTCGAGGTCGAGCCCGCCTGAACGGTCCGCTCCCGACCTGCCCGCCGGCCCCTCACCCCCTCCGGGGCCGGCGGGCCTGCCCGCCCACCCGGGCCCGGCGGGTCAGCGGCGCAGGGTCCGCACGCTCTGCTCGACGAGGTCCAGCACGCCGTCGAGCGCGTCGGCCGGCAGGCCCATGGCCAGGTGCGAGACCAGCCCCTCCAGCACCAGCTCGAGGTACTGGGCCAGCACGGGGACCGGGACGTCGTCGCGCAGGGCCCCGGCGGCGGCCTGCCGCTCGAGCCGTTCCCGGGTGGCCGCGGTGAGCTCGGCGGAGTGCGCCTGCCAGCGCTCCCGGAAGTCCGGGTCGGTGCGCAGCCGGCGCGAGACCTCCAGCCGGGTGCCCAGCCAGCTGCGGTCGCCGTCGATGTCCGGTTCGCCGTCCGGGGCGCCGTCCGGGTCGTCGTCCGGGTCGTCGTCCGGGTCGTCGTCCGGGTCGTCGTCCGGGGAGTTCCCGCGGGCGCCGTCGAGCAGGTCCCGCATGACCTGGACCAGGCCCTGCTCGGCGACGACGTCGGCCATCCGGCGGGCGTCCTGCTCGGCGAGGGCGAGGAACAGCGCGTCCTTGTCCCGGAAGTAGTGGAAGATCGCGCCGCGGGAGAGCCCGGTGCTCTGTTCGAGCCGCCGGACCGTCGCCCCCTCGTACCCGTGCGCGGCGAAGCACCGCCGGGCGCCGTCGAGGATGTGCTGGCGCCGGGCGGCGAGCTGGTCGGTACTCACGCGGGGCACCGGCCCAGTATCCCGTACGTACGTCTTGGGGCGCAGGACGTGCACCGTCCCCGGAGAGGGCCCGGGAAGGACCTGAAACTGTCGGGCCTCGCGGGTAGCGTTCGATCCGTGCTTCCAGACGCGGGGATCGTGCCCGCCGTCCCGGGGCCGGAGGGCGGGTCCGCGCCCTCCGGGATCCCGGTGCAGGCGGGACCCAGCTCCACGACCCAGAGGGCGGAACCGCCCGCGGGGGGTGCCGAGCTGCGCAGCCGGGCGGAGGCCGAGGCCTACGTCGCGTCGGTCTGCTTCAAGCACGGGCCCCCGCGGTACCTGGGCGTGGAGCTCGAGTGGCTCCTGCGCCCCGGTGGTCCCGCCGACCCCGACGGTCCCACCGACCCCGCCGGTCCCACCGACCTGGCCGACGTGCTCGCCGCGCTCGGCCCGCACGCCCCCGCCTCGCTCGTCCCCCGTTCCCCCGCCGCCCCGCTGCCGCACGGCTCGGTCGTCACCGTCGAACCCGGTGGCCAGGTCGAGCTCGCCAGCCCCCCGACGGCCGGCCTCGGCGCCCTCCTCGCCGCCGTGGAGGGCGACACCGCCGCCCTCCACGCCCGGCTCGCCGTCCGCGGCCTCACCCCCGAACCCCGCGCCGCCGATCCCGTACGGCCCGCGCGGCGGCTCCTGCAGCTCCCGCGCTACCGCGCGATGGAGCGCGCCTTCGACCGGCTCGGTCCGCACGGCCGCAGCGGCATGTGCTCCACCTCCGCCGTGCAGGTCGCGCTCGACGCCGGCGAGCGGGCCGACCTCCCGGCCCGGTGGGCGGCGTTGCACGAACTCGGCCCGGTCCTCGTCGCCGCCTTCGCCAACTCGCCGCTGCTGCACGGGCGGCGCACCGGCTGGAAGTCGAGCCGGCTGGCCGCGTGGCTGGCGCTCGACCCGGCCCGCACCGCCCCGCCCGTCTCGCTCGACGGGGATCCGGCCCTGACCTGGGCCGAGCGCGTGGTGGGCACGCCGCTGCTCTGCGTGCGCAGCGACGGCGAGTGGCCCACGCCGGAGGGCGTGAGCTTCGCCGACTGGGTCGAGGGCCGGCTGCCCGGGCGCAGGCCCACCGTCGCCGACCTCGAGTACCACATCTCCACGCTGTTCCCGCCGGTCCGCCCCCGCGGGTTCCTCGAGGTCCGCTACGTCGACGGGCAGCAGGGCGCGGACTGGGCGCTCCCGGTCGCCGTGCTCGCGGCGCTGACCGCCCGGCCCGCCGTGGTCGACCGCGTGCGGGAGATCTGCGCCCCCGCCCGGCTGCGCTGGACCTCCGCGGCCCGGCACGGTCTGGAGGACCGCGTGCTCGCCGCCGCCGCCGTCGAGGTGTTCACCCTCGCCTGCGCCGAGCTGCCCGCGCTCGGCCCGCCGCCGGCTCTGCTGGCCCGGCTCGTCGAGGTCACCGAGCGCCGCGTGGCCGCGGGGCGCTGCCCCGCGGACGTGCCGCTGCCCGGGGAGCCGGCCCCCGCCGGCCCCCTCGAGACCCTCGAGATCATCCCGTCCCCGACGGAGGGAGCACTCCCGTGACGATCACTCCCGAGACAGACCCCCACCGCACCCCCGAGCAGCTCCGCACGCACGTGGCGGCGCTCCTCGACCGGTCCCGCGCCCGGAGCACCGGGCTCACCGACGCGGTCGACGAGGCCGACCTCCTCGCCCAGCACTCGCCGTTGATGTCCCCGCTGGTCTGGGACCTCGCGCACATCGGCAGCCAGGAGGAGCTCTGGCTGGTCCGGGACGTCGGCGGCCGCGCGCCGCTGCGCCCGGAGATCGACGGGCTGTACGACGCCTTCCGGCACAGCCGGGCCAGCCGCGTCGAGCTGCCCCTGCTGACCCCGGCCGAGGCACGGCGGTACGTCGCCGAGGTGCGGGAGAAGGCGCTCGACGCGTTGGAGCGCAGCCCGCTGCGCGGCCGCCGGCTGGAGCACGAGGGCTTCGCCTTCGGCATGATCGTCCAGCACGAGCAGCAGCACGACGAGACGATGCTCGCCACCCACCAGCTGCGGTCCGGGGCGCCGGTGCTGCAGGCGCCCGAGCCGCCCGCCGGGCGCCGGCTCGCCGCCCGCGAGGTGCTCGTGCCCGCGGGCGGGTTCACACAGGGCACCTCCACGGAGCCGTGGGCGCTGGACAACGAGCGCCCGGCACATACCGTCTCCCTGCCCGCCTACTGGATCGACACCCATCCCGTGACGAACGGCGAGTACACCGCGTTCGTCGAGGCCGGCGGGTACGCCGACCCGCGCTGGTGGAGCGAGGAGGGCTGGCGGCACCGCACCGCGGACGACCTGGTCGCACCGCAGTTCTGGGAGCGCGACTCCGCGGGGGAGTGGTGGCGGCGCCGGTTCGGGGTCGTCGAGCGCGTGCCGGCGGACGAGCCGGTGGTGCACGTCTGCTTCCACGAGGCCGCGGCATACGCCCGGTGGGCCGGGAAGCGGCTGCCGACCGAGGCGGAGTGGGAGAAGGCCGCGCGGCTCGACCCGGCGACCGGGCGCAGCCGGCGCTACCCGTGGGGGGACGAGGCGCCCACCGAGCGGCACGCCAACCTCGGGCAGCGCCACCTGCGGCCCGCCCCGGTCGGCGCCTACCCGGAGGGGGCGTCCCCGCTGGGCGTCGAGCAGCTGATCGGCGACGTGTGGGAGTGGTGCGACTCGGGGTGGCACCCGTACCCGGGGTTCGAGGCCTTCCCGTACCGCGAGTACTCCGAGGTCTTCTTCGGCGGCGACTACAAGGTCCTGCGGGGCGGCTCCTTCGGCACGGACCCGTCCGCGATCCGCGGCACCTTCCGCAACTGGGACCACCCGATCCGCCGGCAGATCTTCTCCGGCTTCCGCTGCGCACGGGACGCGTCGGCCGCCGAGGTCGCCGAGGTCGCCGAGGTCGCCGAGGTCGCCGAGGTCGCCGAGGTCGCCGACCTCGTGGATCCGCGCGCCTGACCCGTGTGCCGCCACCTGGCCCACCTGGGCCCGCCGCGGACGCTGTCCGCGCTGCTGCTGGAGCCGCCGCACGGGCTGCTGCACCAGTCCTACGCCCCCGCCGACATGCGCGGCGGGGGCACGGTCAACGCGGACGGCTTCGGCGCCGGGTGGTACCCGCCCGTCGACCCGGCGGGCAACGGGCACGCTCCCGAGCCCGCGCGCTACCGCTCCGACCAGCCGATCTGGTCGGACGGCGCGTTCGCCTCGCTCGCCGCCGCCACGCGCAGCCCGGCCGTGCTCGCCGCCGTCCGGTCGGCGACGACGGGGATGCCGGTCGTCAGTACCGCGGCGGCCCCGTTCACCGAGGGGCCCTGGCTGTTCAGCCACAACGGTGTGGTGCGCGGCTGGCCCGGCTCGGTCGCGGACCTGGCCGCCGGGCTGCCGGTCGTCGACCTGCTGACCCTCGACGCCCCCACGGACGCGGCACTGCTGTGGGCGCTGGTCCGGCACCGGCTGCGGGCGGGGGAGGACCCGGCCCGGGTGCTGTCCGGCGTAATCCTCGCCGTCGAGGCCGCCGCGCCGCACTCCCGGCTCAACCTGCTGCTCACGGACGGCAGCACGATCTGGGGCACCGCCTGGGACCACGCGCTGTCCGTGCGCGTCACGGACGAGGCGGCCACCGTCGCGTCGGAACCGCTCGACGCGGACCCGGGATGGACGCCCGTGCCGGACCGGCACCTCGTCGTCGCGGCACCCGGGCGCCTCGAACGACGGGCGATCGGCCCTGCCACCACCCCTGCCGTCACCCCTGCCGTCATCCCCGGCCACCACCCCACGGACACCGGGATCCCGGACCACGGGACCCGCGCGCCCCACCCCTGAGCAGCGACCCTGCTCGACCCGGGCCCGTCCCGGACGCACCGCGAGGAGCACGTACATGACCCGGCCGAACCACCTGACGGAGCTGGTCGTCCACCTCACCGCGGCCGACGCGGAGGCGGCGCTGCGGACCGACGCCCGCGCCGGGCTCACCGCGCACCCGAAGGAGCTCCCGCCCAAGTACTTCTACGACGCCCGCGGCAGCGAGCTGTTCGAGAAGATCACCGAGCTGCCCGAGTACTACCCGACGCGCACCGAGCGGGCCCTGCTCGAGGAGTCGGTCGCGGCCATCGCCGAGGCCTCCGGCGCCGACACCGTCGTCGAGCTGGGGTCGGGCTCCTCGGCCAAGACCCGGCTGCTGCTCGACGCCTTCCGCGCGGCCGGCACCCTGCACCGCTACGTCCCGCAGGACGTCAGCGAGGCGGCGCTGCGCGGCGCGCTGGACGCCCTCGCCGTCGAGTACCCCGACCTGTACCTGCACGGCGTGGTCGGCGACTTCACCGAGGACCTCACCGCCCTGCCCACCGGCGGCCGCCGCATGATCGCGTTCCTCGGCGGCACGATCGGCAACCTGCGCCCCGCGGAGCGCGCCGCCTTCCTCGCGCACGTCCGCTCGGTGCTCGAACCGGGCGAGCAGCTGCTGCTGGGCACCGGGCTGGTGATCGACGAGCCGACCCTGCTCGCCGCCTACGACGACGCCGCCGGCGTCACCGCGGAGTTCAACCGCAACGTCCTGCACGTGCTCAACCGCGAGCTGGGCGCCGACTTCGTGCCCGAGGCGTTCGCCCACGTCGCGGCCTGGGACGCGGAGAACGAGTGGATCGAGATGCGGCTGCGCGCCGAGAAGGACATGCGGGTGCGGGTGGCGGAGCTGGACCTCACGGTCGACTTCGCCGAGGGCGAGGAGATGCGCACCGAGATCTCGGCGAAGTTCCGGCGCGAGGGTGTGCAGGAGATGCTGTGCGAGGCGGGCTTCGACCTCACCCGCTGGTGGGCCGACGCCGACGGGCGGTTCGCGCTCTCCCTGGCCACGGCCGTCTGAATCGCGTTGTGGAACCATGACGCGCCCTGTCGCACTATGGTTCCACAACGCGTTCTCGACGGTCGATTTGACGCGTTGTGAAACCACAATGCGTCTCGCTCTGCATGATCCGTCCTCTCTGGATAGTGTTCCGCCCGACGGGGGAGGGCGGGATGCAGCTGTCGCGGCGCCAGGTTCTGCGGCTGGGGCTCGGTGCCGCCGCGTCGGGCCTGCTCGCCGGCTGCGCCCTGGACACCACCGGTGCGCCCGGCTCGCAGGGTTCGGGCGGGCTGGTCTTCTACTCGACCCAGCTGGCCACCACCGCGGAGGCCGAGGCCGTCCGGCGGCAGATCCTCGCCGGGTTCCCGCGCGAGGTGCAGTTCGTCAGCGACAGCTCGGCCAGCAAGATGTTCGACCGGGTGCGTGCGGACGTGCGGGCGGGTTCCTCGAGCATCGCCCTGCTCGGCGCCCTGCAGGGGGAGTTCGCCACGCTGGCGAAGGAGGGCCTGCTCCGCGACATGACGGACGTCGTGGAGCAGCTCGCCGACCGCGGCTTCACCCGCCAGTACCTCGACCTCGCCCGCATCGACGGCCGGTACGCCTTCGTCCCGTGGATCTCGGCGAGCTACATCATGGCGGCCCGCCGCGAGGCGCTGCAGTTCCTGCCCGCCGGGGCCGACCTGCAGCGGCTCACCTACACCCAGCTCCTGGACTGGACCCGGGCGATCCAGCAGGCCACCGGCGCCCCGCGGTTCGGCCTCCCCGCCGGGGAGAAGGGCCTGCTCAAGCGGTTCCTGCAGGGCTACACCTACCCGAGCTTCACCGGCGGGGTGAACACGACCTTCGCCTCGGCGGACGCCGTCGCGATGTGGGAGTGGCTGCGCGCGATCTGGGCCACGGCGAACCCGCAGTCGGTGACCTACGGCTTCATGCAGGAGCCGCTGCTCTCCGGCGAGGTCTGGGTGGCGTGGGACCACGCCGTCCGGCTGGTCGACGCGCTGCAGACCCGGCCGGACGACATCGTCTCCTTCCCCGCACCCACGGGCCCGAAGTACCTGGGCTACCTGCCCGTCCTCGGCGGTCTGTCGATCCCGCGGGCCGTCGCCGACCCGCAGCCGTCGATCGAGCTGATCCGGCACCTCACCGACCCCGCGCGGGTCTCGACCACCCTGCGGACCGTGGCCTGGTTCCCACCGCAGGACCTGGCGACGGTCCCGGGCGGGCTGCCGCCGGGCGTCGGGCAGGAGGCGGAGACCCTGCAGCGGATGGTCGGCACGCCCGGTGCGGTGGCGGGGTCGCTCGCGGTCGGGCTGGGCGGGCAGAGCGGCGCCTACGACAAGGTCTTCACGGACACGTTCCGCGCGATCGTGCTCGACAACGGCGACGTGCGCGGCACGCTCGCCACCCAGGCCGTGGCCCTGCAGGGCGTGCTCGACACCGCGAAGGCCGCGTGCTGGGCGCCGGACCCGGTCGGACAGGGGGTGTGCCGCGTTGGCTGAGGTGACCGAGGCGGTGCGCACGACCTCGCCGACGACGGAGCGGGGTCGCGGGGGGCCGCGGCGCTGGCTGCCCTACCTGCTGCTCGCGCCGAGCGTCGCCTACCTGCTGATCTTCTTCGCGTCGCCGATGATCCAGGCGTTCGGGCTCGCGTTCACCAGCACCAGCGGCGAATGGGGGCTCGGGTCGGTCCGCGCGATGCTCGGCGACGACCGGTTCTGGCCGGCCCTGTGGACCACGCTGATCCTGCTGGTCGTGCTGCTGCCCCTGCAGTTCGCGCTGGCCCTGGCGATGTCGATGGTGATCACCTCGCGGCTGCGGGCCTCGGGCTTCTGGCTCTACGTGTTCCTCCTGCCGCTGGGCGTCAGCGAGCTCGGGGCCGGCATCCTGTGGTACTCGATCTTCGTCGAGCAGGGCTGGCTGAACACCGTGCTGCAGTCGTTCGGGCTGATCGACCGGCCGGTGATCTGGCTGGACTACCGCGAGCCGTGGCGGGTGGTCGGCACGATCGTCGTCGCGGAGGCCTGGCGGTCCACCTCGCTGATCGTGATCATCCTGGTGGGCGGGCTGCGGGCGATCCCGCGGGACTACCTGGAGGCCGCGGACGTCTTCCACGCCGGCCCCTGGCAGCGGATGCGGCACGTGGTGCTGCCGATGATGCGCCCGACCATCCGGACCGCGCTGATCGTGCGGACCGTGCTGGCGTTCGAGGTGTTCGCCACCGTCGTCGCGCTGGGCGGCACCGGCACGGACGTGCTCGCCACCCAGGCCAACCGCGCCTACACCGAGTACCAGGACGCGCACCTGGCCTCGGCCTACGGGCTGGTGATCCTCGTCGTCTCGCTGGTGGCCGTGGGGATCATCCTGGCCGCGCTGCCCACGCGGAAGGAGCGCGGGGAATGACCGCGCGGCGGGTGCTCGGCTACGGCGGCGCGGTCCTGCTCGCCGGCTGGATCCTGGTGCCGATCTGGTTCGTGGTGGTCGGCGCGTTCAGCACCGCCGACGCCATCTACAGCTACCCGCTCGCGGCCTGGCCGGACTGGTCGCTGGAGTCGATGCGGTTCTTCGTGACCTCGGCCGGCGTGCCGGAGGCGCTGCTGTCCAGCGTGACCGTCGCGGTGCTCACCGGGGCGCTCACCCTGCTGCTCGCCGCCCCCGCCGGCTACGCGCTGGCGCGGTTCGTCTTCCCCGGTGCGGACGCCTACCGGCTGGCCGTGCTGTCCACCCGCGCGTTCCCCGTGGTCGTGCTGTCCATCCCGCTCGCGGTGTTCTTCCTGCAGTGGGGGATCTACGACTCGATGTGGGGCGTCGCGCTCATGCACACCGCGCTGGCCCTGCCGTTCGTGGTGCTCATGGTGGCCGCGGTGTTCGCCGGCGTGCCGGTGGACCTGGAGGAGGCCGCGCAGATCTTCGGCTGCAGCCGGTTCGGGGCGTTCCGCCGGGCCGTCGTGCCCAACGCCGCCCCCGGGCTCGCCGCGGCGGCGACCTTCGCGGTGCTGCTCAGCTACAACGAGGTCTTCGCCGCCTCGATCCTCACGCTCCAGCACCCGACGCTGCCGGTCTTCGTGCTCACCGGCCTCACGCAGGCGCCGCTGCCCTTCCGGTACGCCGGCGCGTTGTTCCTGCTGGCCCCGGCCTTCCTGTTCATCCTGCTGATCCGCCGCCGCCTGCTCGGGGTCGGCGGCAGCCCGACGCTGCGGTAGAGGAGCCCCCGTGTCCGACATCCGGCTCAGCGGGATCACCAAGCGGTACGCCAGGCACGCCGCCCCCGCCGTCGACGACGTGTCCCTGACCGTCCGGGACGGTGAGTTCTTCGTGCTCCTCGGCCCCTCCGGCTGCGGCAAGACGACGCTGCTGCGCACGATCGCCGGCCTCGAGCAGGCCGACGCCGGCACCGTGCACCTGGGGGACCGGGACGTCACCGCGCTCCCGCCGCGCCGCCGCGACCTCGCCATGGTCTTCCAGGGCTACGCGGTCTTCCCGCACCTGACGGTGGCCGAGAACATCGGCTTCGGGCTCGCCATGCGCAAGGCGCCGAAGCGGGAGATCGCCGAGGCCGTGGAGTACGCCGCGGGTCTCGTCCGGCTCGACGACGTCCTCGACCGCTACCCGTCCGCCCTGTCCGGCGGGCAGCGCCAGCGGGTCGCCGTGGCGCGGGCGGTCGCCGTCCGGCCCGGCGTGCTGCTGATGGACGAGCCGCTGTCGAACCTCGACGCCCTGCTGCGGCTGAGCTTCCGCTCCGACCTCAAGGCGCTGGCCAAGGAGCTGAACACGACGATCGTCTACGTCACCCACGACCAGGTCGAGGCACTCTCGCTCGGCGACCGCGTCGCGGTGATGCGCGCCGGCGGGATCGTGCAGTGCGGCACCCCGATGGAGGTCTACGACCGGCCCGTGACCCGCTTCGTCGGCGGCTTCCTCGGCACGCCGCCCATGAACCTGCTCCCGGTGCGGCGCGCGGAGGGCGGCTGGTCGGTGGCCGGGCACCCCTTCACGGTCCCCGCGGCGATCGCCGACCGGGTCGGCGACGAGGTGTGGGCCGGCATCCGCGCCGAGAACATCGAGGCCTCCACCACCGAGGTGCCCGACGCGCTGCCCGCCCGCATCCGGCTCGTCGAGCCGCTCGGCTCGCAGCTGCTGGTCTCCGCGACGACGAACGCGACGACGGGTGGGACGGCGGGCGGGACGGCGGCCGCGGGGGTGGTCGGCGTTAGCACGGCGGGGGAGGAGAGCGTGAAACTCCTCACTCCCACCGACTTCCCGGCCGGCGACGGCACCCCGCTGTGGCTGCGCGTCCCCCCGGAGCGCGTGCGGTGGTTCGACCCCGCGAGCGAGCGCGCGCTCGACGGCGCCGACCGGGCCGACGCCGCGGTGAGCAGCGGCTGAGCGCCGTCCCTGCGACCGTCCACACCGGATTGTGCGTGAGCGGGCGTAACGCGCCGCAATCGTCGTTCGAATAGCGAGGAAACGATCGTCGTCCGCGGCGTGGGCCGATCCGCGCCGCAGGTCGACGGATCGTGGCGCCGTCGTGCTCGTCGACCACCCGTACCGGTGATCCGGCGGCCGTAACGCCTCCGCGGCGGCCCGATGAAGCGAGCGACGACATATTGAGCCGTTCGATACTCGCGGTTACCCTGCAGTTAAGTACCGCCGATACCGATGAGGCGTGGATATACGCCGGAAGGAAGCACATCCCCGTGAGCACGGAGTCCGACACCGGCAATCATCCGGCCCCCTCCGCCGCCGCTCCCCAGGCCCCCGGCAGGCCGGGCGGAGTTCCGGACGCCGCCTACGGCTCCGCGCTCACCGAGGCAGGGCTCGGCATCCGTGCGGCCGAGGTGCTGCGGACCAACGACATGGGTGGGTGGACGAAGGCGGCTCCGCTGCTCTACCCGCACCAGTGGAGCTGGGACAGCGCGTTCGTCTCCCTCGGCTGGGCACAGGTCGACGTGCGCCGGGCGATGACCGAGCAGCTGCGGCTGTTCGAGGCGCAGTGGCGCAACGGGATGGTCCCGCAGATCGTGTTCAACCCGCTGGCCGGGCCGGAGTCGTACTTCCCGGACCCCGCGCGCTGGGCCGTCGAGGTGTCGCCCGAGGCCCCCGTCGGCGTCGCCGAGACCAGCGGCATCTGCCAGCCGCCGGTGCACGCGATCGCCGTGGCGCGGATCTGGGAGGTCGCGCTCGGCACCGAGGCCGAGGCGGACGTCCGCGGCCGGCTGCGTGAGCTCTTCCCCAAGCTCCTCGCGTGGCACCGGTACCTCGCCGAGCACCGCGACCCGTCGGCGTCCGGCCTGGTCACGACGTACCACCCGTGGGAGGGCATCGACAACTCCCCGCGCTGGGACGGCGTGCTCGGCCGGCTCGAGATCGGCGAGGTCCCGCCGTACACCCGTCGGGACGTCCAGCACGTCGCCGACGCCGGCCAGCGCCCCACCGACGCGCACTACGACCGGTTCCTCTGGCTGCTCGAGCTGCTCAAGCGGTACCGCTACGACGACGCCGTGATCCACGAGCGGTACCCGTTCCTGGTCAAGGACGTGTTCTTCACCTCGGTGCTGATCATGGCGAACCGGGCGCTGCTCGAGATCGCCGACGTCGTCGGGGCCACGCAGGCCCAGCGCGCGGCGATCCAGGGCTGGATCGACCGGGCCCGCGCGGGCGTGGCGGCGGCGACCGACCCCGCGAGCGGCATGACCTACGACGTGGACCTGGGCGCGGACGCGCCGATCGAGGTCGCGACGTTCGCCGGCATGTCCGCCCTGCTCGACGCCGGCGCCCCGACCGCCCGGCGCGCCCGCGCGCGCTCGCTCCTCGACTCCGAGGACTTCGCCGGTCACCCGGACCTGCGCTGGGCGATGCTGCCGAGCACCAGCCCCCGCGAGGAGTGCTTCGACCCGCGCAACTACTGGCGCGGCCCGGTCTGGCCGATCGTCAACTGGCTGTACTGGAAGGGCCTGCGGGACGGCGGCGACACCGCCCGCGCCGCCGCCCTCCGCGAGGCCGCGCTCGACTCGCTGCGCCACGTCGGCTTCGCCGAGTACTTCGACCCGATGACGGGCGAGGCCCTCGGGTCGGCGATGCAGTCCTGGACCGCCGCCGTCGCCCTCGACTGGCTGGCCTCCTGACCCTGAGCGTGCCTGCTGCCCCGGAGCGGACGGGATGCCTGCACGAGCACGGCCGGCCCACGGCTAGGCGAACTGCGCCTGCACCAGCAGAGCGACGGCGGCGACCGCGGCCAGGCCCAGGACCGCGGGGCGGGTCCAGCCCCGGTCGAGGATCCGGCGCAGCGGGTTCGACAGCAGGAAGCCCACGGCCATGAACGGGATCAGCACCGCGCCCTGCAGCAGGTGCGCCCCGTCGACCTGGCCGCCGAGCGCCAGGACGGCCAGCGAGAGCAGGGTGCCGAGGCCGAAGTAGGCGCCGAGGGTCGCACGGACCGTGGCGCCGTGTTCGTGCTGGTAGAGCAGCGCGACCGGCGGCCCGCCGATCCCGGCGGCGGTGCCCGACACCCCGCTCACCGCGCCCGCGACCAGCAGCGCCGCCGGGGTCGGGCGCAGCTGCAGCCGGACGAGCGAGGCAGCCACGCACACCAGGACCGCGGCGGCGACGAAGGTCGCGAACTCCCGGTACGGCAGCAGGGCCACCACCGTCGCGCCGAGGACGGCGCCGGGCAGCCGCCCCGTGAGCGCCCACGCCACGCCCCGCCAGTCGGCGTCGCGCCACTCCCGGACGAGGGCGAGCACGGCGTGCGCCCCCGCGACGACGATCAGCGGGACCGGGACGTAGGCCGGGTCCAGCAGCGCCAGCAACGGTGCGGCCACGAGTGCTATCCCGAAGCCGACGGTGCCCTGCACCACCGCCCCCGCGGCCACCACCAGCCCGGCCCACAGCACCACCACGGGGTGTCACCGTACGAGCCCCTTCGCACCGCCCGCGCACAGGAGCGGAGAAGACGGTGTGGAGAACGAGTCCCGGCTGGTGCTCGGCGGCCTGGCGCAGCACCCGCTCGAACGTCGACCGGCGACACCGCACCGCCATCAGCGCCTCCGGTCGAAGGTCTGCCCCTCACACAAGGGCACGCGCATGATCGAGACGACGACGGGCCCCGCACTCGTGAACCGAGTGCGGGGCCCGTCGTCGAGTCGTTGCTCAGGAGCGGAGCATGCCGCGCAGCACGTACTGCAGGATGCCGCCGTTGCGGTAGTAGTCCGCCTCACCGGGGGTGTCGATGCGGACGGTGGCGTCGAACTCGACCGTCTCGCCCGACTCCTTCGTGGCCGTCACGTGCACCGTCCGCGGGGTGGTCCCGGAGTTGAGCTCCGTGATGCCGGCGATGTCGAAGGTCTCGGTGCCGTCGAGGCCCAGGGACCGCGCCGACTCGCCCTGCGGGAACTGCAGCGGGATCACGCCCATGCCGATGAGGTTCGAGCGGTGGATGCGCTCGAAGGACTCCACGATCACGGCCTTGACACCCAGCAGCGCGGTGCCCTTGGCCGCCCAGTCACGCGACGAGCCGGAGCCGTACTCCTTGCCGCCCAGCACGACCAGCGGGGTGCCCGCGGCCGCGTAGTTCTGCGCGGCGTCGTAGATGAACGCCTGCGGGGCGCCCTCCTGGGTGAAGTCCCGGGTGTAGCCGCCGGAGACGTCGTCGAGCAGCTGGTTGCGCAGCCGGATGTTCGCGAACGTGCCGCGGATCATCACCTCGTGGTTGCCCCGCCGCGAGCCGAAGGAGTTGTAGTCCTTCTTCTCCACGCCGTGCTCGTCGAGGTACTGCGCCGCCGGGGTGCCCGGCTTGATCGAACCGGCGGGGGAGATGTGGTCGGTGGTGACCGAGTCCCCGAGCAGCGCGAGCACGCGGGCGCCGGTGATGTCCTCGACCGGGGCCGGGTCGCTCGCCATGCCCTCGAAGTACGGGGGCTTGCGGACGTAGGTCGACTCCTGGTCCCACTCGAAGGTCCGGCCCTCGGGGGTGGGCAGCGAGCGCCACCGCTCGTCGCCCCGGAAGACGTCCGCGTAGTCCTTGGCGAACATCTCCTCGGTGATCGCGCCGTCGATCGTCGCCTGGACGTCCTGCGCCGACGGCCAGATGTCGCGGAGGTAGACGTCCGTGCCGTCCGTGTCCGTGCCCAGTGGCTGGGACTCGAAGTCGAAGTCCATCGTTCCGGCCAGCGCATAGGCGATGACCAGCGGCGGGGACGCCAGGTAGTTCATCTTGACGTCCGGGTTGATCCGGCCCTCGAAGTTCCGGTTGCCGGACAGCACCGAGACGACGGCGAGGTCGGCCTCGTTGACCGCCTGCGAGATCTCCTCGGGCAGCGGGCCCGAGTTGCCGATGCAGGTGGTGCAGCCGTAGCCGACCAGGTGGTAGCCGAGCTTCTCGAGGTAGGGCCAGAGGCCGGCCTTCTCGTAGTAGTCGGTGACAACCTGCGAGCCCGGGGCCATCGAGGTCTTCACCCACGGCTTGACCGCGAGGCCCTTGTCGACGGCGTTCTTGGCCAGCAGGGCCGCCCCGAGCATGACCGAGGGGTTCGAGGTGTTGGTGCACGAGGTGATCGAGGCGATCACGACGGCGCCGTGGTCGATCTCGAACTCCGCGCCGCCCATCGTGACCTTGGTCGGCTTGCTCGCCCGGCCCGTGGAGCCGTGGGCGGCGGAGATCGGCGCGTGCGGCTTGCCGGCGTCGCCGTTGCCGTCGTGCGCCGGGGAGGCGGGGTCACTGGCCGGGAAGGACTCCTCGCCGGCCTCGTCGACCGTGGAGCCGGAGGAGGCGGCGTCGTCCGGGTCGGTCTGGTCCGGCGCGGAGGCGTAGTCGACGAGCGACGACCGGAACGCCTCCTTGGCCTGGGCGAGCTCGATGCGGTCCTGCGGGCGCTTCGGGCCGGCGATCGACGGGACGACCGTCGACAGGTCCAGCTCGAGGCTCTCGGAGTACCGCGGCTCGGCCTTCGGGTCGTGCCAGAGGCCCTGCTCCTTGGCGTAGGCCTCGACCAGGGCGACCTGCTCGGCGGAGCGGCCGGTGAGCTTGAGGTACCGGACGGTCTCGTCGTCGATCGGGAAGATCGCGGCGGTGGAGCCGAACTCGGGGCTCATGTTGCCGATGGTGGCCCGGTTGGCCAGCGGCACGGCGCCGACGCCCTCGCCGTAGAACTCGACGAACTTGCCGACCACGCCCTGCTTGCGCAGCATCTCCGTGATCGTGAGCACCACGTCGGTGGCGGTGGCGCCGGCCGGGATCTCGCCGGTCAGCTTGAAGCCCAGCACCTTCGGGATCAGCATCGACACGGGCTGGCCGAGCATGGCGGCCTCGGCCTCGATGCCGCCGACGCCCCAGCCCAGCACGCCCAGGCCGTTGACCATCGTGGTGTGCGAGTCCGTGCCGACCAGGGTGTCCGGGTAGGCCTGGCCGTTGCGGGCCATCACGACGCGGGCCAGGTGCTCGATGTTGACCTGGTGCACGATGCCGGTGCCCGGCGGGACGACCTTGAACTCGTCGAACGCGCCCTGGCCCCAGCGCAGGAACTGGTAGCGCTCCTTGTTGCGCTGGTACTCGAACTCGACGTTGCGCTCGAACGCGTCGGGCCGGCCGAACACGTCGATGATCACCGAGTGGTCGATGACCAGCTCGGCGGGCGCGAGCGGGTTGACCTTGGACGGGTCGCCGCCCATCTCGGTCACGGCCTCGCGCATGGTCGCCAGGTCGACGACGCACGGGACGCCGGTGAAGTCCTGCATGATCACGCGCGCAGGCGTGAACTGGATCTCGGTGTCCGGCTCGGCCGCCGGGTCCCAGTTCGCGAGCGCGCGGATGTGGTCGGCGGTGACGTTGGCACCGTCCTCCGTGCGCAGCAGGTTCTCCAGCAGCACCTTGAGGCTGTACGGCAGGTTCTCCGAGCCCTCGACGGCCGAAAGCCGGAAGATCTCGTACTCGCTGCCCCCGACCCCGAGGGTCCCCTTGGCTCCGAAGCTGTCGGTACTGGCCACTGTCGGCTCTCCTCCTGGTGGCGTGGTGGGCGCGTCTTCTTCTCGGGTGTCCCGCGGGAGTCTCGCGCACCGTGGGCTCCACGGCAGGACGACCCCGTCCCACCTCAAACAGTACGCCTGTCCTATATACGGGGTCGAGGGAGGGGGTCGCAGGTCACGGGCGTACCCCGAAACGGGCGGGGGAAAGACCGGGAACGACGCCGGAACGCACGGCGACCGGCGGCGCGAGGTNCCCCGCCCGCCCGCCGCGCGGACGGGGGATCAGTTGCCGGCGACCAAGGCGTCGAGGTCGCCGGGCTGCAGCGCGCCGAGCAGGTCGGCGTAGAGCTGGACGACGGTCTGACCGGGCGAGACGTACCAGGACCCGCCGTCCTCGGTCGTCACCACCTTCACGTCCAGCACCGCCGCGGCCAGCCGCGGGACCAGCTGCCGGACGGCCGGCGTGGTGCCGACCTGGGCGCCGACGAGCGAGCCGAGCTGGCCCGCGCACAGCTGCGGCGGCGCGCCCTCGACCCCGCTGATCGTCAGGCAGTCGCCGGTCCGGGTCACGGTGACCCCGGTGCCGGTGCCGTCGTCGACGGTCAGGCTCGCCAGCGAGAGCGCGGTGCGCCCGCGGACCTCCGTCTCGGTGGTCCGCAGGTCGACGAGGCGCGCCCCGGTGGGCTGCGCGCCTGCGGCGTCGTCGACGAGGGCGGGTCCGGCGTCGTGCAGCGCGGCCATCTCGGTCGGGTCGGTCAGCTCGATCACCCGGCGGACGTCCGCGTCGAGCGCGGCCTGGACGAGGTCGCGGACGGCGTCCTGCGCGCTCCCGGCCCCGCGGGCGTCGACCGACGTCGTCGGCCACGGCGCCACGGCGTCCTTCAGCGCGTAGTCGGCCGCGGTGTAGAGGCCGCTGACGTACCACTCGCCGTCGACCTGCACGGTGGCGACGCGGATGGGCTCGCCCTGCTCGCGCACGACCTGCGCGATGTCGATCGTCTCCGGGACGGCCGCGGGCGGGGCCCCGTTCGGGTAGACCTTGGCCTTGAAGGAGTCGGTGAACGGCAGGCTCGCCGGATCCCGGGTCGTCGTGATGGTGCCGGCGACGAGCTTGGTGATCGTGACGTTCGGGCGGACCTGCTCGGCGCCGGCCTCGTCGAACCGCAGCCCGGAGAAGGTCACGGTGTCGAGGCTCGCGTCGGCCCGCGCGTCGGGGCGCAGCACGTCGAGCCGCTGCAGCTCACCGGTGAGCACCGAGCCGAGGTCGGTGAGCAGGCTGGCCTCGTCGGGCGCCATCCGGCTGTAGGCACGCAGGTAGTCGCGGCCCTCGAGGTCCGCGGCGAGCGCGGTGACGGCGCCGTTCGGAGAGCTCGCGCCGCCGCTGCCGCCGAGCAGCGCCCATACCGCGACGCCCCCGCCCGCCAGCAGGGCGAGCACCGCGACGGCCGCGGTGACCAGTGGCCACCGCCGCTTCCGCCGCGGCCCCCCGGCGCCGCCGCCACTGCCGTCGCCGCCGGGCCCGGGCGGCGGGCTCCAGGCGGGCGGCCCACCGTAGGCCGGCTGGGCCGGGTACTGCTGCGGCGGGTACTGCTCGGTGGGGTACTGCGCGGCCGGGGCCGCTCCGACGCCGGGGCCCTCCGCCCACGCGCGGTCGCCCGGGTACGGCTGCGGGCCGGTCGACGGGCCGGGGTCCCGGCCTCCCGCGTGCGGACCCTGCCCGGGCCCCTGGCCGCCGTCGCTCACCGTCGTACCCCCTCGTCGGGCACCCGCCGTCGGGTGCGCTCGCCGGGATCATGGTGGATCCCGGGTGTCCGGAACAGGGTGGGAGTACCGGGTTGTGCTCCTCCGTCCGGCCCAGCCCGCGGCGCGGCCGGGACCGGCCGCCGTCCTCCGAGTGGAGGAAGTTCGCCCCGCGTACCGGCGTGGCGACCGGGGGTGACGGGCGGCCGGTGCCAAGGTGCCCCCGATCCAGTCGATCACCGGGGGGAAGCGGTGCGGTTCGCGCGGGGGTTCCTGCTCGTCCTGCTCGTCACGCTGCTCACCGCCGCCTCGGTGGCGCCGGCGGGCGCCGCGCCCGACCCGACCCCGCCGCCGAACCCGAGCAACGAGGACCTGCAGCGCAGCCGCGACGCCGTGCACGGCCGCGCCGCCGACGTCGCGCGGCTGACCCAGCGGCTCTCCGAGCTGCAGGCGGAGGCCGACGAGCTGCAGATCCAGGTCGCCGAGCAGCACGAGTCCGCCAACCAGGCGCTCGACGTCCTCACCGGCGCCCAGGCCGAGGCCGACGCGGCGGCCGCCCGCGCCGACTCGGCACGCGCCCAGACGCTGGCGGCGGGCAAGGCCGTGGACGCCGCCCGGACCCGACTCGACGACTTCGTCGCCGGCACCTACTCGCAGGGTCTCGACCTCGGCCCGATCGGGCTGCTCACCACGGCGACCGGGCCGCAGGACCTCGTCGACCGGGCCCAGCTCACGGACGCGCTCGCCCAGCAGCAGGCCGCCGCGCTCGACGGGCTCGAGCGCGCCCGCGTGCAGCAGGCCAACGCCGACTCCACCGCCCGGAAGGCGCAGGAGGAGGCCGAGGAGCGCCGGCAGGCCGCCGCCGCCGCCAAGGTCGCCGCGGACCAGGCCCTCGCCGGGGCGCAGCAGGCCGCGGACGTGCAGGCCCGGCGGATGGAGGCGGTCGCGGGGGAGCAGGCGCAGGTCCAGGCCCAGCTCGACGCCGCCGAGGACGCCGACGCCGGCCTGCGCGCGCAGCGGCAGCGTTTCCAGGACTGGCAGCGGGCGCAGGAGGAGGCCGAGGCCGCCCGGCAGCGCGCCGCGCGCGAGGAGGCCGCGGCCCGGGCCGGGTCGGCGCCGCCGCCCACCGTCCGCCGCACCGGCTCGGGCGCGGTGCAGACCGTGATCGACCGGGCGATGTCGCAGCTCGGCGTGACCTACGCGTGGGGCGGCGGGACCGCCCGCGGCCCGTCGCTCGGCATCCGCGACGGCGGGGTCGCCGACCGCTTCGGCGACTACCGCAAGGTCGGCTTCGACTGCTCGGGTCTGATGCTCTACGCGTTCGCCGGGGTCGGGGTGAAGCTGCCGCGTTACAGCGGCAACCAGCACGCCTACGGCGACCAGGTCCCGCTCGCGCAGATGCGGCCCGGCGACATGCTGTCGTGGGCCCGCAACGGCCGCGTCTACCACATCGCCCTCTACATCGGGGGCGGGAGGATGATCGAGGCCCCGTACTCCGGCGCGCGGGTCACGATCTCCCCGGTCCGGTACTCGGGTGGCCTGCTGCCCACGGTCTCCCGGGTGATCTAGCGCCGCGGCCGCACCCCGCTCACCGGTAGTTCACGGGACGTCCGGTGTGATGGGGCGGTGAGCGTGCAGCCTTCCCCCGACCCGACGCCGCCCTCCGGCACCCCGGCCGCCACGCCGCCGGCCCCCGCGTCCACCCCCGCGTCCACCCCCAAGGACGACGCCGAGCTCCTCGAGCGCGCGGTCTTCGAGATCAAGCGGGTCATCGTCGGGCAGGACCGGCTCGTGGAGCGGATGCTCGTCGGGCTGCTCGCCAAGGGGCACCTGCTGCTGGAGGGCGTCCCGGGCGTCGCCAAGACCCTCGCCGTGGAGACGGTCGCGAAGGTCGTCGGCGGCACGTTCGCGCGGCTGCAGTTCACCCCGGACCTCGTCCCGTCGGACATCCTCGGCACCCGGATCTACCGGCAGGGCCGCGAGGAGTTCGACGTCGAGCTGGGCCCGGTCGTCGCCAACTTCGTGCTGGCGGACGAGATCAACCGCGCCCCGGCCAAGGTCCAGTCCGCGATGCTCGAGGTCATGGCCGAGCGGCACCTGTCGATCGGCGGCCGGACCTTCCCGATGCCGGACCCGTTCCTCGTGCTGGCCACCCAGAACCCGATCGAGAACGAGGGCGTCTACCCGCTGCCCGAGGCGCAGCGGGACCGCTTCCTCTTCAAGATCATCGTGGAGTACCCGGGCGTCGAGGAGGAGCGCGAGATCGTCTACCGGATGGGCGCGGTGCCCCCCGTGGCCGAGCAGGTCATGGAGCCGGCCGAGCTGGTCCGCCTGCAGGGCGTGGCCTCGCAGGTCTTCGTGCACCACGCGCTCGTCGACTACGTGGTGCGGCTGGTCGTCGCCACCCGCACCCCGGCGGACCACGGGCTGCAGGACATCGCCGGCTGGGTCGCCTACGGGGCGTCCCCGCGTGCCACGCTCGGCATCGTCGCCGCGGCCCGCGCGCTGGCGCTGGTCCGCGGGCGGGACTACGTGCTGCCGCAGGACGTCCTCGACGTGGCGCCGGACGTGCTGCGCCACCGGCTCGTGCTGTCCTACGACGCCGTCGCCGACCAGGTCCCGATGGACCACATCCTGCAGCGCGTCCTGCAGACCGTGCCGCTGCCGCAGGTCACCGCCCGCCCGCAGGTCCAGCCGCAACCCGCCCAGGCGGCGCAGCCGGCGGCCGCCTACCCGCCGGCGGCCGGCTCGTCGTGACCGCGCCGAGCCCGGCGGGCCCCCGCGCGGGCTGCGCCGCCCACTTCGCCCACTCCGGCCCGCCGTCGCTGCGGCAGGGCAACCTCGAGGCGGCGCTTCGCACCCTCGAGCTGACCGTGCGCGGCCGGCTCGACGGGTTGCTGCAGGGCAACCATCTCGGCCTGCTGCCCGGTCCGGGATCCGAACCGGCGGAGGCGCGGCCCTACCGGGCGGGCGACGACGTCCGGCGGATGGACTGGGCCGTCACCGCCCGCACCACCGAGCCGCACGTCCGCGAGACGATCGCCGACCGCGAGCTGGAGACCTGGGTCGTCGTCGACCTGTCGCCGAGCCTCGACTTCGGCACCGCGCACTGCGAGAAGCGCGACCTGGCGGTGGCCGCCCTGGCGGCGGTGGCGCACCTGACCCGCGGCGGCGGGAACCGGATCGGCGCGATCGTGTCGACCGGCGCCCGGACCGTCCGGATCCCGGCCCGCGGCGGTCTCGCCCACACCCGCAGCGTGGTGCGCCGGGTGGCCGAGGTGCCCCGCGCGGAGGACGGCACCCGCGGCGACCTCACCGCGGCCCTCGAGCAGCTGCGCCGGCCGCCGCGCCGCCGCGGGCTCGCCGTCGTGATCTCGGACTTCCTCGGCGAGCCGGAGTGGGAGCGCTCGCTGCGCGGCCTGGGCGCCCGGCACGACCTGCTCGCCGTCGAGGTCCTCGACCCGCGCGAGCTGGACCTACCGGACGTGGGCACGGTCGTGCTGGCCGACCCGGAGACCGGCCGGCAGCGCGAGGTCGAGACCACGCCGCTGCTGCGCCGCGAGTACGCCGCGGCCGCCTCCGCGCACCGCGACCGGGTGGCCGACGCGCTGCGCCGCTGCGGGGCCGGGCACCTGCGGCTGCGCACCGACTCGGACTGGATCTCCGACATCGTGCGGTTCGCGCTGGCCCGCAAGCGGGCCTGGTCGGGCGGTGGGCGGTGACCCCGGCATGACGTTCGCCTCGCCCTGGTGGCTGCTCGGACTGCTGATCGTGGCCGCCCTGGTGGCCGGGTACCTGGTGCTGCTGCGCCGGCGACGCCGGGACGTCCTCCGGTTCACCAACCTCGAACTGCTGGAGAAGGTCGCTCCCAAGCGGCCCGGCTGGTACCGGCACCTCCCCGCGGCCGCGCTGGTCACCGCGCTCGCGGTGCTGACGATCGCGCTGGCCGGCCCGCAGGCCGAGGCCAAGGTCCCGCGGAACCGGGCCACGGTGATGCTGGTGATCGACGTGTCGCTGTCGATGCAGGCCACGGACGTCGAACCCACCCGGCTCGCGGCCGCGCAGGCCGCGGCGAAGGCGTTCGCCGACCAGCTCACGCCCGGGATCAACCTCGGCCTGGTCTCCTTCGCGGGCACCGCGGCCGTCCTGGTCTCGCCGACCACGGACCGCAACTCGGTCAAGCGCGCCGTCGACGGGCTCAAGCTCTCGGAGTCCACGGCGACTGGCGAGGCGATCTTCGCGTCGATGCAGTCGATCGAGTCGTTCTCCCAGTCCGTGGCGGCCTCGGGGTCGGGCGGCGAGGAGGCGCCCCCGCCGGCCCGGATCGTGCTGATGAGCGACGGCAAGCAGACGGTCCCGGGACCGGACGGGGAGAACGAGCCGCGCGGCGCGTTCACCGCCGCCCGGCAGGCCGCCGAGGCGAAGATCCCGGTCTCCACGATCTCGTTCGGCACGGAGTACGGGACGATCGACATCGAGGGCGGCCGCACCCGCGTCGCCGTCGACGACGCCTCGATGAAGCAGATCGCCGACCTCTCCGGCGGCCAGTTCTTCACCGCCGCGAGCGAGGACGAGCTGCGCCGGGTCTACGCCGACCTGTCCGAGCAGATCGGGTACGAGGTGCGCCGGGTCGACACCAGCCGGCCGTGGCTCGCCGGCGGCGCGCTGCTGCTCGTGGTGGGGCTCGGCAGCGGGCTGCTGCTCGGGCGCCGCCTGCCGTGAGCGCGGGCGTGCCATCGCGGCGACCAGCGCCCCGCCCACCACGCCGACGAGCGCCGTGACGCGTGTCGCGGCCCGCCGCGCGCCCGTGCACTAGGTTCTGTGCCCGTGGGTAGGAGCGTGCTGGTCACCGGAGGAAACCGCGGCATCGGCCTGGCGATCGCGGAGGCGTTCGCGGCCCAGGGGGACCAGGTGGCGGTGACGTACCGCAGCTCGGCGGAGGGGCTCCCGGGCGAGCTGCTGCCGGTCCAGTGCGACGTCACCGACGCCGCCGCCGTCGACGCGGCGTTCACGACCGTCGAGGAGAAGCACGGCCCCGTGCAGGTCCTGGTCTCCAACGCCGGGATCACGGACGACGGGCTGCTCATGCGGATGAGCGAGGACTCGTTCACCTCGGTCCTCGACGCGAACCTCACCGCGGCCTACCGGGTCGCGAAGCGCGCCTCGCGCGGGATGCTCAAGGCCAAGGGCGGGCGGATGATCTTCATCTCGTCCGTCGTCGGGCTGCTGGGCAGCGCCGGCCAGGTCAACTACGCCGCCTCCAAGGCCGGGCTGGTCGGGCTGGCCCGCTCGGTCGCGCGCGAGCTCGGCTCCCGCGGCATCACCGCCAACGTCGTGGCCCCCGGCTTCGTCGACACCGACATGACCCGCGCGCTCTCCGAGGAGCGGCGCGCCGAGATCACCAAGCAGGTCCCGCTGGGCCGCTACGCCTCGGTGGCGGAGGTCGCCTCCGCCGTCACCTGGCTCGGTTCGGAGCAGGCCGGGTACGTCACCGGGGCGGTCATCCCGGTCGACGGCGGCCTCGGCATGGGCCACTAGAACTCCCCGACACGCGAGGAAAGGGTCCTGATGGGACTGCTCGAGGGCAAGAAGCTGCTGATCACCGGCGTGATCACGGACGCGTCGCTGGCGTTCCACGCCGCGAAGATCGCGCAGGAGCAGGGCGCGGAGGTCGTGCTCACGGGGTTCGGCCGGCTGCGGCTGGTGGAGCGGATCGCGCAGCGGCTGCCGAAGCCCGCCCCGGTCGTCGAGCTCGACGTGGCGAACCAGGAGCAGCTGGACTCCCTGGTCGAGCGGGTGTCCCCGCACCTCGGGGACGCGCCGGCGCTCGACGGCGTGCTCCACTCGATCGGCTTCGCCCCGGCCTCCTGCCTGGGTGAGGGCGCCTTCCTCAACGCCCCGTGGGAGGACGTCGCCACGACGATCCAGGTCAGCGCGTACTCGTTCAAGTCGCTGTCCACCGCGCTGCTGCCGCTGCTCGGGCCGGGCGCGTCCGTCGTCGGGATGGACTTCGACAACCGGCAGGCCTGGCCGGCCTACGACTGGATGGGCGTCGCCAAGTCGACGCTCGAGTCCGTCACCCGCTACCTCGCCCGCGACCTCGGCCCCAAGGGCATCCGGGTCAACCTGGTGGCCGCCGGGCCGGTGAAGACGATGGCCGCGAAGTCCATCCCGGGCTTCGCCGCGTTCGAGGACAACTGGGACGGCCGCGCGCCGCTGGGCTGGGACGTCGGCGACCCCGTGCCCGTCGCCAAGACGGTCTGCGCGCTGCTCTCGGACTGGCTGCCCGTCACCACCGGCTCGATGGTGTGGGCCGACGGCGGGTTCCACGCCATCGGGGTCTGACGGGCGGGCGTTCGCGGGCCGGGGTTGAATGAGCGCGTGGTTCCGTCCTCGACCCCGCCCCCCGGTCCGTACGACGCGCTGCTCCTGCTCTCCTTCGGCGGCCCCGAAGGGCCGGCGGAGGTGCGCCCGTTCCTCGAGAACGTGGTGCGCGGGCGCGGGGTGCCGCCGGAGCGGCTCGACGCCGTCGAGGAGCACTACCAGCACTTCGGCGGCGTCTCGCCGATCAACGCCCGCAACCGGGAGCTGATCGGCGCGCTCCGCGCGCGCACCGAGCTGCCGGTCTACTTCGGCAACCGCAACTGGCACCCGATGGTGGAGGACACCCTCGCGGAGATGACCCGCGACGGGGTGCGGAACGCCCTGGTGTTCGCCACCAGCGCCTACGGCGGCTACTCCGCCTGCCGGCAGTACGACGACGACATCGCCCGCGCCCGCGCCGCCGTCGGCGCCGGAGCCCCGCACCTGACCAAGCTGCGGCACTTCTTCGACCATCCGCTGTTCGTGCAGGCCAACGCCGACGCGGTGCGCGCCGCGCTGGCCCAGGTGCCCGACGGTGCCCGGGTCGTGTTCACCGCGCACTCCGTCCCGGTCGCCGCCGACGCCGCGGCCGGGGTGCCGGAGGAGGGCGGGCACCGCTACTCGCGGCAGGTCGCCGAGGCGGCGCGGCTGGTCGCGGCCGAGCTGGGGACCACCGAGTACGACGTCGTGTGGCAGTCCCGGTCCGGCCCGCCGCAGGTGCCGTGGCTGGAGCCGGACGTCGTCGACCACGTCGAGGCGCTGCACGCGAAGGGCATCGAGGCGGTCGTCGTGGCGCCGGTCGGGTTCGTCTCCGACCACGTCGAGGTCATCTGGGACCTCGACAACGAGGCCGCGGAGAAGGCCTCCGAGCTGGGGATGGCGTTCGCGCGGGCCGCGACGGCCGGCCCGGACCCGCGCTTCGCCGACATGGTCGTGGAGCTGATCGCGGAGCTGCAGGAAGGCGCCCCCGTCCGGGCCCTGGGCAGCGTCCCCCGCGCAGGCCGCACGGTCGACGGCGCCCCCTGCGCGCTGAACTGCTGCGAGCCGGTCCGCCGCCCCACCCGCCCCTAGCCACCGGGGGTCCCCCGAGGCCGCGCTCTGTGCTCCCGCGAGTCGGGAGTTGCGGCACCGCGAGTCGGCACTTCCGCGGCACCGAACCGCACATCCCGGGAGCTCCCGGGATGTGCGGTTCGGACGCCCCGGGGTGCGGGAACGGCGGTCGTCGTGGGCATCCCACGCTCCCCTCCTCGAACTCGACGCCGACAGAGCCGACTCGGTCAGGAGAACCTGTCAACGACTAGTCCTGGCCGTCCAGGCCGTAGGCGAAGGTCCACGCACGGCCGAGATCGTCCGCGCCGAACGGCCGGAACAGGTCCCGGTGCACCGCGCGGGCGGCGGTCTCGTCCGGGCCGTCGAGAACGGTGACCGCCCGCAGCAGGTACGCGGCGTCCCGGAAGCTCGCGGGAACCGTCCGGCCACGGGCGTACGCCCCGCCGAGGCGGCGCACCTCGGTGACCGAGGGGACCGGGGCGCCCGGGCCGGTCAGCGGGGGGATCGCCTGCAGCCCGTCGCGATCGAGGGCGTGGAGGAGTCGGGCGTCGCCGACGTACGGCTCGGGCTCGGTCGGGTCCCGGTGGATCGTGTGCGACTCGGCCGCCGGCATCCACCGCAGGCGCTCGTGGAGCACCGGACCCAGGTCGCGCAGGGAGCCGGCGAGCGCCTCGGCGTCGACGGTGGCGGCGATGGTGATCATGGCGATGTGCCGTCCGCGGAACGGCGGCGGCAGGCCCGGGTCGTGTCCGAAAGGGACGAGGGAGATCCCGCTCGTGACCTCCTCGGGCAGGTCGGCGCTCCACGCGGCCCAACCGTCGAGCACGGCGGACGTGACCTCGAGCGCGAGCGAGCCGCCCCAGATCTCGGCGACCTCGACGAGCTCGATCTCGACGGCGGTGACGACCGTGCCGTCCGCCGCAAGCCGGTCCCGCTCGACCGTCTCGCCGGAGGCGGCGACGCCCTCGACCCGGCGGACCCGGTCCGCCGCGAACCCGAAGGTGCGGCCGAGCAGGCCGAACCCGCCGCCGAGGAGATAGCCCACCACGCCGACGTTCGGGGAGCTGCCGCTGAGCGGCGCGAGGCCGTGCGGGCTCGCGGCGGCGACGACGTCGGCCCACGTCGCGCCGGCCTCGACCCGAGCGCGTCGAGCGGCCGGATCCACGCGGACCTTCCGCAGCCGGCGCGTGCTGATCAGCAGCCCGCCGTCGAGCGGTGACGTGAGCCCGTGCCCGCTGGACTGGACGGCGAGCGCGAGGCCGTGTTCGGCGGCGTGGCGCACGGCGGCCCGGACGTCGGCCGCGGACCGGGCGGCGACGACGAGGTCCGGACGGTGCGCGCGGGCGGCCTGGAAGCCGCGGCGCTCGGCGTCGTAGCCGGGGTCCCCCGGGCGGAGGACGGCGCCGATGAGGGTGTTCGTCGTGGTCATGACCCCAGGCTGGGCGAGGGAAGGGCAGAAGTCCAAGACATGGGTGGTCTCTCGGCTAGCATTACTGCTTATGGAGCTGCGTCACCTGCAGTATCTGGTCGCGGTGATCGAGGAGGGGACCGTGACGGCGGCGGCCGCCCGCCTGCACGTCGCCCAGCCCGGTGTGAGCGCCCAGCTGCGGCAGCTGGAGCGGGAACTCGGCGAGCCGCTGCTGACCCGGACCTCGCGCGGGGTCGCCCCGACGGCGGCGGGGGAGGCCGTGCTGCCCTATGCGCGGGCGGCGCTCGCGGCGGTCGAGGGTGCCCGGCTGGCGGTCGACGAGCTGAAGGGTCTGGTCCGGGGACGGGTGGCGGTCGGGATGGCGCCCTCGCTCGCCGCCACCGACCTACCCGACCTGCTGGCGGACTTCCGCGCGGCGCACCCCGCCGTCGAGATCTCGCTGCGGGAGGGGACCTCGGACGACCTGCTCGCGCAGCTCGTCGCGGGGGAGGTCGACCTGGTGTGGGCGGGGATGGCGGGGAACCCGCCGCCGGGCGTCGCGACACGCACGATCACCGACCAGGCGCTGGTCGCGGTCGGTTCGGACGCGGCCGAGGTGGGGCTGGGCGAGCTGATGGGTCGCCCGCTGATGTGCATGTCGCCCGGAACCGGGCCGCGCGGCGCCTTCGACGCGGCGTGCGCAGCGGCGGGCGTGCGCCCGGCGATCGCGTTCGAGGCCGGGGACCCGCTGCTGCTCGCCCGGCTCGCTGCCCGCGGCCTGGGGGTGGCGGTGCTGCCGGCCGGTGCGGTCCGGGCCGCCGGGCTGGAGGTCCCGGCCGCGGCCCTGGTACCGGAGGTGCGCAGCCGGATCGACCTGGCCTGGCGGTCGGACGGGCCCAACGGACCCGCGGCGCGGGCGCTCATCGCCGCCGCGCGGGCGCGGGGGTGAGGACCCGCGAGTCGGCACTTCCGGGGCACCGAGACACACATCCCGGGAGCGACCGGGATGGGCAACTCGGCCGCCCGAAACCGTCGACTCGCGGTGTCAGAAGTCGCGACTCGCGGTGTCAGAAGTCGCGACTCGCGGTGTCGGAGCTCGCGACTCGCGGTCACGGGGTGGGGGCGTAGGAGCGGACCGCCTCGGCGACCGCGGCGCGCCGGGCGACCCGGACGGCGGTGTCGAGCGGGCGCAGGGCCTCACGTCGGGCGGTGGCGGCGGAGGCCGACAGGGCACCGCCGGGCTCGTCCGCGGAGGCGGCGGCCAGGATCGCCTCGACCTCGTCCGCCTGCTGCAGGACCCGCAGCGCGCGGCCCGGCATCCCCGCGGGCCAGTGCGTGGCCGGCCGGGCGCGCAGGGCGGCGGCGATCTCCTCGCGCACCCCGGGCCGGTGCCGGGCGACCCCGAGCTCGATGAGGATCGACGTCGACTCCCGCACCTGGGCGCGCAGCTCGTGCTCGGCCTCCGCCAGCGGCACGTACTCGGCGGGCGGCAGCGGGGCCGGGACCGGGTGCACCGTCCAGCGCAGGACGCCGTCGGCGATGGGGCTCGGCACCACGCCCAGCCCGGCCTCCGCGAACAGCACACCTTCCCCGGCCGCGATCGCGGCGCGGGTGAAGGAACCGGGGCCGGGCAGGCCACGGATGTCGCCGGGCACCGGGAGCACCAGCCGGCCGGCCCCGCGCGGGGCCCGGCGCAGCGCGGCGAGCAGGAAGGTGAGCGACGAGACGGGCGCGCCCGGCGCGGGGAGGTCCGTGGCGGCCGCGGTGGCCTCGTCGACGGCGACGACGTCGTGGGCCTCGGCCCACGGGGTGAGCGCGTCGAGCACGTCGTCCGGCGCGGCGGAGCCGGCCAGCCAGGCCGACGACCACACCGCGAAGGTGGCGGAGGAGCGGGGCACGAACGCCAGGCTAACCACGCGTGACGGGGGGTCGGCCTCTGCCGTGCGGGTGACGGTGGGTGACGTTCGGTGAGCGGTCGCGTGCGCGCTGCGCTCTTCGGGCGCCACGCCCGCGTGTCGGCGGCGATCCGGTGTGCCCCTTGGGATACAACCCGGACATGCCCGCACCCCACACGCACGACTACCGTGGCGCGTTCGGCGCCGACGGGACCCGGGTCCGGACGAAGCGTGAGATCCCGGAGATCCCCGCGGAGCCCGGCCTGGTGGTCGAGGACCCGGGCAGCGGCTTCTGCGGGGCGGTGGTGCGGATCGACGCCCGCGAGGTCACCCTGGAGGACCGCTTCGGCGCGCGCCGGGTCTTCCCGCTGCGACCCGCGGCCTTCCTGTACGAGGGGCGACCGGCCACGCTCGTGCGGCCCGCGGCCGCGCCGAAGGGACCGGTCCGCTCGGCGTCGGGCTCGGTCAGGGTGGAGAACCTCAAGGCCCGCACCGCCCGCGCGGCCCGCATCTGGGTCGAGGGCATCCACGACGCCGCGCTGCTCGAGACGGTCTGGGGGCACGACCTGCGGGTCGAGGGTGTGGTCGTGGAGCCGCTGCACGGCGTGCACGACCTCGCCGCGGCGGTTCGCGAGTTCGGCCCCGCGCCGCACCGGCGGCTCGGGATCCTCGTCGACCACCTGGTCGCGGGGAGCATGGAGACCCGCCAGGCCGCGTCCGTCATGAACGATCTGGCTGCCGGGCCGAACGTACTGGTCACCGGCCATCCCTTCGTCGACGTCTGGGAGGCCGTCAAGCCCGAGGCGGTCGGGATCCGGGCGTGGCCGACGGTCCCGCGCGGCACCGACTGGAAGACCGGCGTGTGCCGGGCGCTGCGCTGGGGCGAGCCGGCCGACGGCGCGCGCCGGGTGCTCGGCGCCGTGAAGTCCTTCCGGGACCTGGACTCCTCGCTGATCGGGGCCGTGGAACAGCTGATCGACTTCGTGACGCAGGAGGGCTGACCGCGGTCGTTGTGCGACCGCAATGATCGTTTCGGCCACCTCGCCGCGGGACCTCTGCCATCCTGAGGTCATGGTTCCGCTGATCTGGCTGATCGCCGGGATCGCCCTGCTCGCCGGCGAGATGCTGGCGGGGGAGTTCGTCCTGCTGATGCTCGGCGGCGGGGCGCTCGTCGCGGCGGGGGGCTCGGCGCTCTTCGGCCTGGGCTGGCTGGGCAGCACGCTGTTGTTCGCGATCGCCTCGGTGCTGCTGCTGGCGGGGGTGCGGCCCGTGCTGCGGCGCAAGGCGCAGAAGTCCATCGAGGGTTACGTGCACCACACCGACCGGATCGTCGGGGGCACGGCGGTGGTCTCCCGGCGGGTCGACGGGCACGGCGGCCGCGTGCGGATCGGGCCGGACGAGTGGTCCGCCCGCGCCTTCGACGGCGAGCAGGTCATGGAGCCCGGCGACCGGGTCACGGTGGTGCGCATCGAGGGCGCCACCGTGCTCGTGCTCGCCGAGTAGACGGGGGAAGGGACATGGACACGGTGAACGTCGGACTGCTCGTCGTGGTCGTGCTGATCGTGCTGTTCGTGATCATCACGCTGACGAAGGCGGTGCAGATCATCCCGCAGGCCACGGCCGCGGTGGTGGAGCGGTTGGGCCGGTACAAGACCACGCAGAACCCGGGGCTCGCGTTCCTGGTCCCGTTCGTGGACCGGATCCGGGAGCGGATCGACCTGCGCGAGCAGGTCGTGTCCTTCCCGCCCCAACCGGTGATCACGCAGGACAACCTGACGGTGAACATCGACACCGTCGTCTACTTCCGGGTCACGGACCCGAAGTCCGCGGTCTACGAGATCTCGAACTACATCGTCGGCGTCGAGCAGATCACCACGACGACGCTGCGCAACGTCGTCGGCGGCATGACGCTGGAGGAGACGCTCACCTCGCGGGACCAGATCAACACGGTCCTGCGCGGCGAGCTCGACGACGCCACCGGCCGCTGGGGCATCCGCGTCGAGCGGGTGGAGATCAAGGCCATCGACCCGCCGCCGTCGATCCAGGAGTCGATGGAGCGGCAGATGAAGGCCGACCGCGAGAAGCGGGCGATGATCCTCACGGCCGAGGGCCAGCGGGAGTCGGCGATCCGCAGCGCGGAGGGCCAGAAGCAGAGCCAGATCCTCACCGCGGAGGGCGCCAAGCAGGCGGCGATCCTCAACGCCGAGGCCGAGCGGCAGTCGCGCATCCTGCGGGCGCAGGGCGAGCGGGCGGCGCAGTACCTGCGGGCGCAGGGTGAGGCGAAGGCGATCGAGAAGCGGTTCGCCGCGATCAAGGCCGGCCGCCCGACGCCCGAGCTGCTCGCCTACCAGTACCTGCAGACCCTGCCGCAGATGGCGGCGGGCGAGGCGAACAAGGTGTGGCTGGTGCCGTCGGACTTCGGCAAGGCGCTCGAGGGCTTCACCAAGATGCTCGGCGCCCCCGGCGAGGACGGCGTCTTCAAGTACACCCCCTCGCCCGACGACGGCGTGCGTTCGGTCCCCGAGGAGGACGAGGAGTCCGTCAAGGACTGGTTCGACACCACCGGGGACCCGGAGATCGCGCGGCAGGTCGCCGCGGCCACGGCCGAGGCGACCCAGCATGTGCCGGCGATCGGGGAGGAGCCGCGCCCCGCCCGGGGCACCGGGGAGATCCCGCCCAACGGCGTCCCCACCCGGGGCGACTGGTCCGAGGACGCCCCACCCCGCTGACTCGAATCATGGAACCATGATGCGCTCCAGGCCGGGGGTTCTTGCGCATCATGGTTCCATAACGCTCATAGAACTGATCGGAATCGGCGTTATGGTTCCATGATGCGATCAGGAGGTGAGAACCCGAACGGGAGCTCCAGGCGGTGGCGCTCGAGCAGGGCGCGGTCCGCCAGGAGCTCCCGGGTGGGCCCGTCGGCCACGACCACGCCGTCGTCGAGCACGACGCTGCGCGGGCAGAGCTGCAGGGCGTAGGGCAGGTCGTGGGTGACCATCAGCATCGTCCGGCCCAGCCCGAGCAGCACCTCGGCGAGCTCGCGGCGGGCGACCGGGTCGAGGTTCGACGACGGCTCGTCGAGCACCAGGATCTCGGGATCGCAGGCCAGCACCGTGGCCAGCGCGACCCGCCGGCGCTGCCCCCCGGACAGGTGCAGCGGCGAACGGTCGGCGTGCTCCCGCATCCCGACGGCCGCGAGTGCCCGGTCGACCCGCTCCGCGAGCGCCGGCCCGCGCAGCCCGAAGTTCGCGGGGCCGAAGGCGACGTCCTCGCGGACCGAGGGCATGAAGAGCTGGTCGTCGGGGTCCTGGAAGACGATCCCGACGCGGCGGCGGATCTCCTGGACGTGCTCCTTCGTGACGGGCAGCCCGCCGACCTCGACGGTGCCCTCGCCGGGGGCGAGGATGCCGTTGAGGTGCAGCACCAGGGTGGTCTTGCCGGCGCCGTTCGGGCCGAGCAGGGCCACCCGCTCGCCCGGCTCGATCCGCAGGTCCACGCCGTGCAGCGCCTGGTGCCCGTCCGGGTAGGCGAACAGCAGGTCCCGCACCAGCAGCGACGGCGGCGGGGGCGCCGTGCCGCCGGTGGTGCGCGACGGGTCGGCGAGGGTCATGCGATCACCCATCCGGTCACGGCCAGCGCCGCGGCGACGGCGACCGGCGCCAGCCCGGCGGCCCAGTCCCGCCGGGTCGTGCGGTTCTCGGTGAGCACCGGCATCGCGCCCGTCCAGCCGCGGGACAGCATCGCCAGGTGCACCCGCTCGCCGCGCTCGTAGGAGCGGACGAACAGGGCTCCCACGCCACGGGCCGTCGCGCCCGCCTGCCACAGGAACCGCGGGTCGTGCCCGCGCGCGATCCGGGCGAGCCGCATCCGCCGGGCCTCCCCGGCGATCACGTCGACGTACCGGAGCATGAGCGTGGCGATCGTGGTGACCAGCGCGGGGGCGTGCAGCCGCTGCAGACCCACCAGCAGCTCCCGCATCGGCGTGGTGGCGGCCAGGGTGAGCGAGGTGAGGACGCCGAGGGTGCCCTTGGCCAGGATGTTCCACGCGCCGAGCAGGCCGGGCTCGGAGAGCGGGAGCCCCAGCCACTCGATCCGCGGGTCCGGCCCGGTGATCGGCAGCAGCACGGCCAGTACCACGAACGGCAGCTCGATCACCGAGCGGCGCAGGATCCAGCCGACCGGGATCCGGGCCGCGACCCAGACCGCGAGGAGCAGCACCACGTAGCCCGCGAACACCGGGAACGCCTCGCGCGGGGTCGCGACCACGCACACCACGCCCAGGAACGCGGCGACGATCTTCACCTGCGGCGGCAGCCGGTGGACGGGCGAGTCGCGGTGCAGGTGCAGCGGGTGCGCGTGGCCCGCGCCCACCTCAGTCGTCCCCCGGCGGCGTGGACCCGGTGGGGGCGCGCCGGCGCAGCACCTGGAACAGCCCGCCGGCGAGGACGAGGGTCACGAGCACGCCGATGATCCCGGCGATCCCGACCGTGCCCTCGCCGCCGGCCACCGAGTAGTCGGCCAGCGGGGAGCCCGCGGTCGCGTGCTCACCGGCGTTCTGCGCGATGCACGTGCCGTCGAGCTGCTCGCCGGTCCCGGTCCGGGTGACCTGGCAGCCGTGCAGCGCGACCGTGTCCAGTCCGTCCGGGCTCGAGCTGGCGAAGGAGGAGAGCCCGCCGGCGACGAGCAGGGCGACCAGCAGGAAGCCCAGGAGGAAACCGCGGCGGCCGCTCACGCCCCACCCCCGGCCGCCGGCGCGGACGGCGCGGACGGCGCGGACGGCGTCGACCTGCGGGTCAGCGGCGTCGCCGTGCCGCGCAGCAGGTACACGAGGTCGGGCCGGACGGACGCGACCGCACCGACGGTCGTCGCGGTGATCACGCCCTCGCCGATCCCGATCAGCGCGTGCAGGCCGACCATCAGCACGAACACCGTGCCGAGGGCGGCGCCGCCGCTGCCGCCGATCGCGTACTCGAGGACGAAGCCCAGCGAGGCGACCACGGTGTTGACGAACGCGGCGACGAAGGCCGTGGCCATCAGCCCGCCCCGGCCGCGCCGGGCGACCCGGCGCAGCAGCAGGGCGACCCCGTAGCCGGTGAACACGCCGATGAGCGCCATGTTGGTGACGTTCGTGCCGAGCGCGGTGAGCCCGCCGTCGGCGAACAGCAGCGCCTGGACCAGCAGCACGATCGCGATGCACACCGTGCCGACCCACGGCCCGACCAGGATCGCGACGAGGGCGCCGCCGAGCAGGTGGCCACTGGCGCCGGGCAGGATCGGGAAGTTGATCATCTGCGCGGCGAACACGAACGCGGTGACCAGACCGGCCATCGGCGCGGTGCGCTCGTCGAGGTCCGCGCGGGCGCGCACGAGGCAGAGGACGAGGCCGACGACGGCCACGGCCCCGAAGACGAGCGAGGTCGGGGCGTTCACCAGCCCGTCGCTCATGTGCATGGCGGTGACCACGAGGCCTCCCGGGGTGCGAGGGGTGCGCCGGTCCCGGCGCCGCCCCTCATCTCAACGCCTCGGCGCCGCAATCGCAAACAACCTGCGGGAGCGAAGGCGCGGCGACTGTCCGGTCGGAGGGGGCCGCCCGCCTCAGGCCGCGGCGAGCTCCCGCCGGCGCTCCCGCTCCTCGCGCTTCTCCGAGCGCGAGGCGAGGACGGACAACGCGGAGCGCCGCACCGCACCCACCGGCGCGAGTACCGCACCGACGAGGCGGTCGAGCGCGCGGACCTCGTAGACGGGGGAGTCGCCGAGCTCGGCGACGATGGCCGTGTGCTCGCCGCGGACCCGCTCGGCGTAGCCCGGCTGGCGCGGCGAACCGCTGATCCGCACGGCGGCGAGCGGCTCGGGCCGGCCGAGGAACTCGCCGTGGTGCAGCAGGCGCAGCCAGCAGTCCAGGTCGAGCAGCTCGTCCCGGCGCCCGCGCCAGCCGCCCGCGGCGGTGAAGCTCTCCCGCCGGAAGGTGACGTTGCACGCGTCGCCGATCAGGTTGCTCCGGCTGCGCACGATCTTGCGTGCCACCTCGTCGCCGCTGCGGGTGCCGATCAGCCCGTTGAGCCCGCGGCGGGGGACGAGCACCCGGCTCTTGTCGTCGACGACGTGCCGGCGGGCCGCGACGAGCGTCAGCCCCGGGTCGTCGAGCAGCGGCTGGGTCTGCAGCTCGAGGCAGCGCGGGTGGAGGATGTCGCCGTCCGTGACGGTCTTCACCAGCGGGGCCCGGCTCAGCGCGATCGCGCGGTTGCGGGCCTCGGCGCGGGAGACGCGCTCGTCGGTCCGCTCCACCCGGATCCGCGGGTCCGCGAAGGACCGCATGATCTCGAACGTGCCGTCCGTGCTCCCGTTGTCGACGAGCACGAGCTCGAACTCGGGTTCGGTCTGCTCCAGCACCGAGCCGATCGTCTCGGCCAGATGACGCTCGCCGTCCGTGACGGCGGCGACCACGGACACCGTGGCCTGATACACACCGGGGAAGCCGGCCGCGGTCACCGGCGGCCCGGTTCCCGCTGCTCCGCCGCGTGCGCGAGGCGGTCCGTGCTGTCCATGGCGCGACTGTACCGAGCACACCGGACGGGGCCGGTCGGCGGCCCGGACGCACTGTCCGTAAGGTTCGCGTCGTGATCCCGGAGCAGCCGAGCACCCGCGGAAGTGCGGAGCGGAGTCGTCCGGGTCACGATCGGGGGCGGCGGGGGGGTGCGTCCACGCGGGCGGGCGAACGTCCCGTCACGTAACGCGCCGACGAGGCCGAGGGATAGACCAAGCGATGACGGAGTACCGGGTGACATCTCGACCTGCAGAAGTCGGGCGCCGACGCGTCAACGCGACAGCACACGACGTGCGACGAGGGGGAGACTGCGATGCAGCGCAGTGACCGGCGCAGTGTCCAGCGCAGCGACGATCCGACCGTCTCCGTGGTGGTGCCCACCCGGAACGAGGCCCGCAACCTGCAGGTGGTGCTGCCGGCCATCGCGGCCGTGCGGCCCGCGGTCCACGAGGTGATCGTCGTCGACGGCAACTCGGTCGACGGCACCGTGGAGACCGCACGGCGCGTCCTGCCGTGGGTCCGGATCGTCGAGCAGACGCGCAAGGGCAAGGGCAACGCGATGGCGTGCGGGTTCGCCGCCGCCACCGGGGACATCCTCGTGATGTTCGACGCCGACGGGTCGGCCGACCCGGCCGAGATCCCGGCGTTCGTGGCGGCGCTGAAGGCGGGAGCCGACTTCGCCAAGGGCAGCCGCTTCGCGCGCGGCGGCGGCAGCGACGACATCACGCTGCTGCGCCGCAGCGGCAACGCCGGGCTGAACGGGGTCGCCAACGCGCTGTTCGGCACCCGGCACTCGGACCTGTGCTACGGCTACAACGCCTTCTGGGCCGACCTCCTGCCCCTGCTGGAGCTGCCGCCGGTGGACGCTCCCGCACCGGACGACGGGTCGATGCTCTGGGGCGACGGGTTCGAGATCGAGACCGTGCTGGCCTGCCGTGTCGCGGCGGCCGGGCTGCGGGTCACCGAGGTGCCCTCCTACGAGCGCGAGCGCCTCTTCGGCGACACCAACCTGCGAACCTTCGCCGACGGCACCCGGGTGCTGCGCACCCTCGCCGCCGAGCGGCGGCGCGCCAACCGGCGTCGTGAGGAGCCACCGGCGGTGGCGGCTCCCGCGGTGGCGCCGCAGGCGACCCCCGAGGTGACGCCGCAGACGGCCCCGGTGACGGCGCAGGTGACGGCGCAGGTGACGGCCCCGCTGACGGCACCGGTCACGGCCCGCTTCGGCACGACCCTGGAGAGCGCGGTCGCCGGCGCGGTGAACGGGCACGCGAACGGCCGTGCGCACAACGGGCACGTGAACGGGCACGCCCGGAACGGCCACGTGAACGGCCACGCGCAGAACGGCCACGTGAACGGCCACGCGCAGAACGGCAGCGGGTACGCCCGGAACGGGCACGTCAACGGACGGCCGTCCGGCAAGGCCGACACCCTGCCGGTGCCCCCGACGACCGAGCCGGTGCAGCCGACCGCGTCCGCCGCGTCCGCCGCGTCCGCCGCGTCGACCGCCCCGGTCGCGCCGGCCGTGCAGGCCGAGCCGACCGCTCAGCAGGCGTCGGCCGCCGCGACCCCGCCCAAGCCGCCCACGCCGCCCGCGGCGACCCCGCCCGCGCCGCCCG